>JALZFG010000472.1 GCA_030861645.1 Actinomycetota bacterium | reverse complement strand
GGCGAAGGAAGTCTCCCAGCCCACCGGCCCCGTCACCGTCGAGTCGGGCGTCACCCTTCGCGACCTCTCGCAGGCGCTCGGCGTGAGCGCGGCCGAGATCATCAAGATCATGATGGGCCTGGGCGAGATGGTGCAGATCACGCAGTCGCTGTCGGACGACGCCGTCCAGCTGATCGCGGCGGAGCTCGGGCGCGAGGTGACGATCAAGCACGCTGCCGAAGACGAGCTCGAGCCCGAGACCTTCGACGACGCGGAGGACGAGCTGGAGTCCCGTCCGCCGGTCGTCACGATCATGGGCCACGTCGACCACGGCAAGACCACGCTGCTCGACGCGATCCGCGAGACGTCGGTCGTGGAGACCGAGGCCGGGGGCATCACACAGCACATCGGCGCGTACCAGGTCGAGCACGACGCCCGCAAGATCACGTTCCTCGACACCCCCGGTCACGAGGCCTTCACGGCCATGCGCGCGCGCGGGGCGAAGGTCACGGACATCGCGGTCCTCGTCGTGGCCGCCGACGACGGCGTCATGCCGCAGACGCGCGAGTCGATCGCGCATGCTCGCGCGGCCGACGTGCCAATCGTCGTCGCCGTGAACAAGATCGACCTTCCGGACGCAAATCCCGAGCGCGTGCGGAACGAGCTCGCCGCCGACGGGCTCCAGCCGGAGGAGTGGGGCGGGCAAACCCAGTACGCCGACGTCTCGGCGAAGCAGAAGCTCGGGCTCGACGACCTGCTCGAGAAGATCCTCCTCGTCGCCGACCTTGAGCTCGACCCGAAGGCGAACCCGAGGGCGGAGGCCTCGGGTCCGATCGTCGAGTCGCGTCTCGACGTCGGGCGCGGCCCGGTCGCGACGATGCTCGTGCAGCGCGGGACGCTGCGAGTCGGCGACGCGATCGTCGCGGGCGACGCCTGGGGCAAGGTGCGCGCCCTCTACAGCTACCGCGGCGAACGGGTCCGGGAAGCGCGCCCCGGCGATCCCGTGGAGATCGTCGGCTTCGACAAGACCCCGTCCGCGGGCGAGCACGCCCGCGTTGTCGAGAACGAGCGTCAGGCACGGCAACTCGCACAGGTGCGCGGCGAGCGGCTACGGCGCGAGCAGCTCGCGCAGCAGACGCGGCGCGCCCGCCGGCTCGAGGACCTCTTCGCGGACATGCAGGCGGGGGGTCCCCAGGAACTCAACCTCATCCTCAAGGGCGACGTCGTCGGCTCCGTCGAGGCGGCGGTCTCCGAGCTCTCGAAGATCCAGCACCCCGAGGTCGGCGTGAACGTGATTCACCAGGGCGTCGGCGGGATCACCGAGGGCGACGTGATGCTCGCCGCGGCCTCGAATGCGATGGTCGTCGGCTTCAACGTCCGTCCCAATCCGGAGGCGCGAGCCGCCGCGGAGCGGGAGGGTGTGGAGATTCGAACCTACCGCGTGATCTACCAGCTGACGGAGGACATCGAGCAGGCGCTCGTCGGGATGCTCCGCCCGGAGACGGTCGAGGAGACGCTCGGGGAGGCCGAGGTGCGACAGCTCTTCCGCGTCTCGCGGCTCGGCACGATCGCCGGCTCCTACGTCCGCAGCGGCGTCGTCCGCCGTGGGGCGCGCGTGCGCGTCGTGCGGGATGGGACCGTCATCCACGAGACGCGCGTCGCGCAGCTCCGGCGGTTCAAGGACGACGTCCGCGAGGTGCAGGAGGGCTTCGAGTGCGGCATCCTCCTCGACGGCTTCAACGACGTGAAGGAGGGCGACGTCCTCGAGGTGTACGAGACGCGCGAGGTCGAGCGCACCGAGCTGTCGGCCGCGGCGCCCGCCGAAGCCGCTCCGTAGGGCCGCGACGCTCGCGATCGCGCGAGAGCGTTCTGCGCCCCGCGGTCAGCGGAGCCTAAAGACCCAGAGCCCGCTGACGATGTCCGAGGCGAGCACGTAGCTCCGCGTCGGGAACACGCCCCACGTCATCGTGCACGGCGTCTTGCAGAAGAGCTGCCCCGGATCGGGCGTGGGGCTGGGAGCGAAGCGCGCGAGCTGCCGCGGCCGGCGCGGGTTCGAGATGTCGGCGACGAGGACGCCGCGCGAGTACCAGGAGAAGTAGGCACGGTTGCCGCGCACCTTCGGGTCGTGCACGCCCGTCGAGAAGCCCTCGCCACCGGGCGCGTACGGCCCGAACTTGCTCAAGAGGCGCGGGCGCCGCGGGTTGGAGATGTCGAAGAAGTACGGCCGTCCGCCCGCGTTCTCGTGTGTCTCGATGAGGACACGGCCGCCGCGGGCAAGAGCCGCCGAGTGCGCGTCGCCCTCGTCGTCGACCGCGGACGTGCGGCCGAGATAGCGCGGGCGCGCCGGGTTCGTGATGTCCAGGATCACCGTGCCGAGATCCCAGTAGGAGAGGAAGGCCCGCGTCGCACGCGGGTTCGTGATCACCGAGTGGACGAAGTTCCCCCGCGACGGGCTTCCGCGCCCGGACGTGGGCTTGATGCCGAGCTCGCGCCACGCACCCCACTGGCCGACCTCGGCGGGGTGCTCCGGATCGGACACGTCGAAGATCCGGAAGTCCGGCTTGCCGGGCGTCGATGCGTCGCGCGTCCTCGGGTCGTAGTCGGGCGCGCTCAGCAGCTCGGAGTTGACGACGGCGGTGTAGACGTAGGCGCGGTCCCGCCGCGCCGCGAGCCAGATCTCGTGCGAACCGCGCGGCTCGAGGCGCACGAGCGCGAGCCTGCGCGGGCGCGCCGGGTTGCCGACGTCGTAGAGGGCGAACCCGCGGAACCCGTCGGGCGTGCAGTTCTGCAGGCTCGTGACGGCGAGGTCACGGCTGAACCGCGGCGTTCGCACGCGCTTGACGATCGTCTTCTCGCTCCAGCTGCCCTCAATCTCGGGCTCCGAGCGCGCGTCCGCAAACGACGCGACGCGAAGCGGCCGTCGCGGGTCTCGAAGGCTGAACACGCGCACGCCGAGGGAGGGGCAGTGTCCCGGGCGACCCCAGCTCGACAGGTACGCGTAGCCGCGGTGGGCGAAGACATCGCCGCTGTAGCCGCCGGGATTCGCATGGGCGAGCACCTGCGTCCGGAGCGGGCGCTCCGGCTTCACCTTGCCCGCCGAGCGCGGCGCCTCGTCGTGCGGCCACGCGAGTCCGGCCCCGCCGAGGGCGGCGAGTGCGGCGCCGAGCGGCACGAGCAGGCGAAGGCGAGCCCGGAGGATGTTCAATGAGACGTATGCGGCGCGGATATGTCGGCATCCTGTCGGTCGACCTCCACTTCCCGACCAGCAGATCGCTGAAGGGCAAGCGGAAGGAGCTGGTCTCGGTCAAGGCGCAGCTCCAGCGGCGGTTCGGAGCGTCGGTGGCCGAGGTCGACCACCACGACCTCTGGCAGCGCGCGCGGCTGACGCTCTCCTGCGTGGGCCGCACGTACCGCGACGTCGACGAGCTGCTTGCCGGCGCGGAGCGCTACCTCGCCGGGCAGCCCTTCGAGCTCGGGCCCTCCCAGCGGGAGGTCGTCACGCTCGATGAGTGAGCGGATGCGGCGGGTGAACGAGGCGGTGAAGGAGGTCCTGTCGGAGGCGGTCGGAGCGCTGAAGGACCCCCGGATTGGGTTCGTGACGGTCACGGCTGTCGAGACCTCTTCCGATCTCCGCTCCGCGCGGGTCTTCGTCAGCGTGCTCGGATCCGAGCGGCAGCGCGGACAGACGCTGAGAGGGCTCGAGGCCGCCCACGGGGTGCTCCAGGCGAAGGTGAGCCGGGAGCTCCGGCTGAAGCGCACCCCGCGCCTTTCCTTCGAGTACGATCCCGCGGTCGAGCGCGGCGTTCGCATGTCTCGACTGATCGATGAGGTCGCGCCAGTCGACGAGTGATCCCGGAGCGGCTGCCGAGGCAATCCGCCGCCGTGACCGCTTCCTGGTCACCGCGCACGAGAGCCCGGACGGCGACGGGCTCGGCTCGCTCCGCGCGATGAAGCTGGCGCTCGACCAGCTCGGGAAGGACGCCGTCATGTACCTGACGGGGGAGGTTCCGCTCCCCCGTGAGTACACGTTCATGGACCTCGATGGGCTCCGCCGCGGCGCGCCGCCCGCCGACGCCGACGAACGGACGCTGGTCGCGCTCGACTGCGCGAAGGAGGCGCGCCTCGGCGCCGACGCCGACCTCATCGAGCGAGCGCCGTTCGTGCTCAACATCGATCACCACCACGACAACACGCGCTTCGGCGATCTGAACCTGATCGTCCCGGACGCCTCGTCCACGGGCGAGATCCTCCGCGACGTCTTCAGCGGCCTCGGCGTGGAGCTGACGCCGGCGATCGCGGAGGCGCTCTACATCGCGGTCGTCACCGATACGGGTCGTTTCCAGTACACGAACACGACGGCGCGCTCACTGCGCCTCGCGGCGGAGCTCGTCGACGCGGGCGCGAACGTGCACCGGATCTTCCAGGGGGTCTACGAAACCGTCGAGTTCGCCAAGCTGAAGCTGCTCGCCCGAGCGCTCGAGCGGGCCCGGGTCTACCAGGGCGGCCGCCTCGTGATCTCGTACCTCGTGAAGGACGACTTTGCGGAGGTCGGGGCCGCGGAGCCGTACTCGGAGGGGATCATCGACTACCTGCGCGCGGTCGAGGGAGCGGAGATGGCCGTGCTGATCCGCGAGCCGCCGTCCGCGGGCGGGCGGTTGCGCAAAGCCAGCCTCCGCTCGAGCTCGGACGGGCTCGACGTCTCCGCGATCGCCCGCAAGGCGGGCGGCGGCGGGCACCGGCAGGCCGCGGGATTCTCGAGCGAGCGCACGATCGAGGAGATCATGGACTTCCTGTCCTCGGAGTTCGCGGCCGCCGCGAAGGCGGCGGCCTAGCTCGGTGCCTCCGCGCGGACTGCGCCCCAGCGGCCTCGTGCTCGTCGACAAGCCTCGGGGGCCCTCGTCGTTCGGGATCGTGCGCGAGCTGCGCGACCGGACAGGCGCGAAGGCGGGTCACGCCGGGACGCTCGACCCCTTCGCGTCGGGCCTCCTGCTCGTGCTGCTCGGGTCCGCGACCCGGCTTGCGCGGTATCTCGTCCGGCTCGACAAGCGCTACGTGACCGAGGTCGATCTGGCCGCGCGGACGGCGACGGGCGACCCCGAGGGCGACGTGGTGGAGGAGCGCGAGCCCCCGGACCGTCGCGAGCTCGAGCGCCGGCTGCGCGGCCTCCGCGGCGAGGTCGAGCTGCGGGTGCCGGTTGCGTCCGCAGTGAAGGTGGGCGGCGAGCGCGCGTACCGGCTTGCCAGGCGCGGCGTCGCCGTCGAC
>JALZFG010000469.1 GCA_030861645.1 Actinomycetota bacterium | reverse complement strand
CCGTGACTCCGGGCGAGCTGCCGCGATCGAGCGCGCCTTCCGCGTTGCTCAGCCTGGCCCGGACGCGCGCGCGCTCTTCTGTCGGCGCGCCCACGTCGAGCCGTTGCGCGTCCTCCTCCGCGCTGCGCGCTGTCTCGTCGGGCAGGACGTCGCCGTAACCCTGCGTCGAGGGCGCATCGAAGCCGCGCGCCAAGCCGTAGTACGACGCGGCCGCGCGCGTGTCGACTCGGTCACCGTCCACCTTCGGGCTGTCGGCGAAGACGTCCTTCGAGACGGTCGCGCGGACCACCCGCGCATCGTCGTCGACGTGCGCGAGCTCACGCGGTAAGGCGTTTCGCCGCTTCAAGATCGACCCGTGCTCGACGACGATCATGTCGCCCGAGACGGCGACGACGCGACCGACCTTGTGCTCGTCGTTCGTCACGACCTCGTACCCTTCCACGTCGACCCCCTTGTTCGCTGACTCCATTCCGCGTACCCAAACGACTTCGGGAATAACCAGCGCTCGAGCCTCGTTTTGGGCGGCAAAAGGCGTTGTTACAGTGGCCAAATGAGCGAGTCGTCCCCCGAGACCGGGCCCAGACGGCTCGCCCAAGAGGCGCTCGACCGGGTGCGATTCGAAGAGGAGGCGATCGCGCTGGCGGATCAGGTGTACGGCGTGGCGAGGCGTCTGGTCGGATCTCGCGAGGAGGCCGACGACTTGGTTCAGGAGACCTACGCGCGGGCGTTTCGCAGCTGGCGCTCGTTCACCCCGGGGACGAACCTCCGTGCCTGGCTGCTGCGGATCCTGACGAACCTCAACATCGACCGCGGCCGGCGCGAGCAGCGCGCGCCGACGGTGCAGCCCCTCGAGGAGGGCGACTACTACCTGTACAACCGGCTCGAGCAGGCGACGCGGGACAGCGACCTCGACGAGGATCGAGTCGTGGAGCGTCTGTCGCAGGATGACGTGGTCGCCGCGCTCTCCGAGGTGCCGCACGACTTTCGCGACGTCGTCGTGCTCGTCGATATCGGCCAGTTCTCGTATCAGGAGGCCGCGCAGATCCTCGACATTCCGGTCGGCACCGTCATGTCGCGTCTGCATCGCGGCAGGCGCATCCTCAAGACGAACCTCGCTGAGTCAGTCATAGGGGACGGGTGATGAACAGACGCTTCGAGCTCGATCCATGCGCCGCATGCGAGGAGCTCCTTCAGTCGTTCCTCGACCGCGCGTTGACGGAGTCGGAGCGGCGTGAGGCGCAGCGCCACCTCGACCTCTGCCGGTACTGCGCGAAGCGCTACCGGTTCGAGGAAAGCCTGCGCGGGTTCGTCCGCCAGTCTGCCGTCGAGGAGATGCCGCTCGAGCTCAAGCAGCGGCTCCAAAGCCTGCGGACGCCGCTCGTTTAGCGCCGGAAGGCGGGCGCAACACAAAGCCAGCGTTTCTGCGCGGCGAACCGTTGTTCCGCCAGCGACTGCTTCCGCTTGCAGACGCGCGTTCCGCGGTGTCGCTCGGCCCGGCGCAGCCCCGCCCCGTCGACGCGCGCGCCATCGAGGGGTAGGCTCTTTCGCGAATGGCGACCTGCTCGAGCTGCGGCGCCGAGAACCCATCGGAGCAGAAGTTCTGCGGCGAGTGCGGCAACCGGCTCACTGCAGTCTGCCCGTCGTGTGCCACGCAGAACCCGCCGCGGCAGAAGTTCTGCGGCGAGTGCGGCACTCCGCTCGCGGCCGAGCCCGCCACGACGGCGACCGCCGCTGCTCCGCCTCCCGAGTCCCCCGCCGCCGAGCGCCGCCTCGTCTCCGTCCTCTTCGCCGACCTCGTCGGCTTCACGACGCTGTCCGAGTCGCGCGACTCCGAGGAGACGCGAGAGCTGCTCTCGCGCTACTTCGACACCTGCCGCCGTCTGATCTCGCTCTACGGCGGCACCGTCGAGAAGTTCATCGGCGACGCCGTCATGGCCGTTTGGGGCACGCCCGCCGCGCACGAGGACGACGCCGAGCGGGCCGTCCGGGCCGCGCTCGACCTGGTTGCGGCCGTTGCGACCCTCGGCGAAGAGGTCGGCGCGCCGGAGCTCCGCGCCAGAGCCGGCGTGCTCACCGGCGAGGCGGCCGTAACCATCGGCGCCGAGGGCCAGGGCATGGTGGCCGGTGACCTCGTGAACACGGCGAGCCGGATCCAATCCGCGGCCGAGCCCGGGGGCGTGTTCGTCGGCG
>JALZFG010000456.1 GCA_030861645.1 Actinomycetota bacterium | reverse complement strand
ATCCCCAGGCGTCTACGAGCACGACGCCGAAGCGCGTCCGGAAGGGCTCGTGGAGCTCGGCGGGCGTGGCGGGCGCGAGCGCGATCCGAGCCGGGTGGGCGCGGTCGTTGCCTGCGGGCGGCTGCTTAAGCAGGATCGAGGCCATGGGGCCGAGCAGGTAGGTCACGGTCGCCTCGGACTCCGCGAGCCGCCGCCAGAACACCGAGGCCGAGAAGCGCGGACCGAGCGCGAACGTGGCGCCCGTGACCAGGGCCTGGCAGAACGTGTTGAGCGCGTTCGTGTGGAAGAGCGGCAGGGACGTGTAGAGGACGTCGTGTTGTCGGATGCCGAGCACGCGGGCTGTCAGTACCGCCCACCAGTACCACTGCGCGTGCGGGCAGATGACGCCCTTCGAAGGGCCCGTCGTCCCCGACGTGAAGAGGACGGCGGCGGGGTCCCCGGGGCGGGGGTCCGCGGGCGCGATGGGCTCTCCGTCGCCGGGCAGCGGCTCGACCCGCTCGACGGGGTCGAGTGCCCAGAGCCGAGGGAGCGGTGCTCCGCAATCCTCGAGGGCCGGGAGTACCTGCGGCTCCACCGCGAGCGCGCGCGGCTGCGCCGTCTCGAGCGCGTGCCGGAGCTGGGGCCCGCGCAGAGCGGTGTTGATCGGGACGAGGCACGCGCCGAGCCAGGCGCAGCCGAGCCAGAGCTCGAGCATCTCGAGCCGGTTCTCGCTCATCACGGCGACGCGATCACCGGGCTCCACGCCGGCGGCCGAAAGCGCTCCCGCCGTCCGCGCCGCCGTCTCCTGCAGCTCCATCGCGGTCCGGTCGCCGCGGGAAGTCCGCACGCACGCGCGCCCGTCGCCGTGTTCCGCCCGTCGCTTCAGCATGCCGAGGAGCGTCCGCTCGCGGAGTGCCGCGATCGGTGGCCGCTCGCTCACGAGGCGAACCGTAGCGCGGTGGGATCGGCGCTAGGCGCGCCGCCCGCTACAGCTCCCCAGAACGACCGGCTGACGAATGAGACGATGTACTTCGACGTCGCCACCCAGATGCGCAAGCTCGCGTCCACGACCATGGAGCTTTGAGGCGTGCCCGCGGCGATCGTCGGCGCGGCCGAGACGGCGTACCTCTACCCGCCGGAGGGCTCCGCGCTGCCGCTCCTCGCAGAGGCGGCCCGCTCGGCGCTCGCCGACGCAGGCCTGCGGCCGCGGGACGTGGACGGGCTCGCTGTCGCCTCGTTCTCGCTCGCCCCCGACCATGCGATCGACGTCGCCTGGCGGCTCGGCCTCCACCTGCGGTGGCTGATGGAGGACACGAACGGCGGCGCGTCCGGCCTCAACATGCTCCAGCATGCCCTGCGCGCGGTCGAGGCGGGCGACGCCCGGGCCGTTCTCCTGCTGGCGGGCGACGCGCTCGGTGCGGAGGCGTTCCGCGAGCTCACGGAGACCTACAACTCCGCCACGCGCGATCACCTGGCTCCCATTCCGACCGGAGGTCCCAACGCGCTCTTCGCGCTGCTGACGAGGCGGCACATGGAGGCGTACGACCTCGAGCGCAGGATCTACGGCGAGCTCGTCGTCGCCCAGCGGCGGTGGGCCGAGCGGAACCCGAACGCCGTCTTCCGCGAGCCGCTCTCACTGGACGAGTACCTCGCCGCGGCGCCCGTCGCCGACCCGCTGACGCGCTACGACTGCGTCCCGATCGTCTCCGGCGCAGACGCGATCGTCGTCGCCGAGGGGACCGGCGTCGCGGTGGCGGCGATTCGCGCGCTGCACAACCACGACGACCAGGATGGAGACGGCCTGCAGACGGGCCTCGCGGAGATCGCCCCCGGCCTCTGGTCGGACGCGCAGCTTGCTCCTGAGGACGTCGACATCGTGAGTATCTACGACGACTACCCCGTGATGGTCCTCGTGCAGCTCGCCGATCTCGGCCTGATCCCGGACGGCGACGTCGCCCGTTTCGTCACGGGCCGGATCGCCGCCGGCGCGTACCCGCTGAACACCTCCGGGGGCCAGCTCTCGGCCGGCCAGGCGGGCGCAGCGGGCGCGCTGCACGGGCTCGTCGAGGTCGTCCGTCACCTGCGCGGCGAGGCGGGCCCGCGTCAGGTGGAAGGCGCTCGCAGTGCCATCGTGACGGGGTACGGGATGGTGCTCTACCGTTACGGCGCCTGCGCGAACGCCGCTGTCCTGACGGGCACGCCGTGAGCGAGCCATTCGTCGTCGCCGTCTGTTCGCGGTGCGGCTACGCCGCGTTCCCCGAGCGGCTCCTGTGCCCGCGGTGCGGCGGGGAGCGGTGGAAGCGTCGCCAGGCGGCCGAAGGCGTCGTCGACTCGCGCACTCGAATCCACCGTGCTCCTCGACGGGACTTCAACCCGCCGGTCGTCCTCGCTCTCGTCCGCGTGCCGGGCGGGCCGCTCGTGGTCGCGCGGCTCGAGGACGAGGTCGCAACCCGCGGGGCGGTCGCCCTCGCGCTCGAGGCTGGCGCGCCCGTGGCGCGCAGCCGACCGGGAACTCGCTGACCTCGGTCCGGGCGCGGCCGCAGTCTTGACGTTCCTCGCCCACGCCGTTCCCGCTTCTCTGTCGCTGCGGAGCGACTCCGGTGGGACAGCGTCCACGGAATGAGAACCGCCTCGATCCCGCCCTTCGGCCAGCCGCGCGAGCCGCCTCGACGCGGGATCTCTGGCCATCTGGCCGCCGGCTGCGGCCGTCGAGCCGCGACGGCGTTTGTCCCTCTGTACGATTCGGATGCGCCGGAGGGTCGGCGTCGTCTCACGCTCTGCGCGGAAAGGCGGGCCGGTGACGTCAGAAGATCACTCGGGAGGCGGTCGTGGCACGCTTCTGCTTGCCGACATCTCCGGTTACACCGCCTTCCTCCAGGCGGTCGCGGGAGCCCACGCCGCCGACATGGCGGCCGGCACGTTCGTCCCCGAGGCATATCCGCTGCTGACGAGTCTGCTCGACGGGATCGTCGAACGAATTGCTCCACCGTTCGTCCTGTCGAAGCTCGAGGGGGACGCGGTCTTTGCCTTCGGACCCGAAGGCGCACTGGATATCCGCGGCCAGTCGGTGCTCGACTGCATCGGCGGCTGCTACGAGGCGTACCGTGCTCGTCTCGACGAGGCTCGCGAGCTCGTCCCGTGCACCTGCGATGCCTGCCTGTTGATCGGGGGCCTGGAGCTCAAGTTCGTCCTGCATCACGGTGGGTACGTCACCCAGTCGGTCGCGGGCCATCCTGAGCTGCTCGGGCCTGACGTGACGATCGCGCACCTGCTCCTGAAGAACCACGTGGCCGACCTGATCGGCCGGTCGGCCTACGCGCTCGTCACCGAGTCGGCGGCGGCTCAGCTCGAGATTCCACTCGAGCACGCACTCCCCATCACTGAGGAGTACGAGCACTACGCGCCCGTCCGGGCGTCCGTCCTGACGCTCCCCTGACGGGAGTTCGCGCTCGCCGCGATCTCGACGACCTCCGCGTCTCACGGGGCGCTAACGGCGCCGATTCTCGGGCAGAGCATTGATCGCGTCAGGAGCGCCTCGGAGCCGCGTCGCAGCGTGGGGGGCGGGGCTGACGGCCCTCCTCCGCGAGACGCGCAGTCGTGATGCGCGGCCACGGTGGCGTCCAAAGAGCGAGTCCGGCACCGGCTGCCTCGCGTCCGCCCGAGCCGGTTCCACTTTCCATTCGGGACCAGAGGGGGATGCGCGCGTGAACGTCGCCTCGTACGAACACGAATCCGTTTTGGTCGCGGCCGTCGGCCCTCACACGAGTACAAGCTGGCCCCGCAGTCGAACTCCGTTCACCTTAGGCCCCTCGCCTCGCGCGCTGCGCGCGTCGGTGGGTTGCGAGCCTATGGCCGGGTTCTGAGCGCAGGGCCAGTCAGAGGACCGTACACCATGCTCGGTGCGAGCGCTAGTTCGGTCATCGTTTCTCGTCGTCTGCCTGATCGGCAAGCGTTCCCGCTGCCTCGCTCAAGCGTTGAAACTCTTCCGCGCTTCCTGGCGGAAGCGTTCGGTCGTGCTCAAGAGCCCTGACCTCGACGATGAAGCGTTTCTGGACCCAGCCCCCGTCGTCGGTCTTGATCCAGTCGTCGAGTCGACCGAGGGCATTGGCAATCGAGCCGGTATGACGCGGAAGCGGGATGGTACGGCGTTCACCGTTGACGAGCACCACTTCGACGGCAGTAGCCATTGACCTCGATACTAGTCCTTCCCGACTTTGGGACGATTCGGGCGCGGAGGCGTTGCTTATCGGAGCCTTAATCGGGCTTCTCGCTCTCGTTTCGAGACCCCTCCTTTCCGTCTCGGAGCCTTCCGTCTCGGAGCCGCTCCTCGTGCAGGTGCTGTGCGCGGAGAAGTTCGCGGTGCCGCTACCGTCGCCTTGAACGCAAGCGAGGTCGCTCACCCCTCCGCCCGGACTACTGATCGGCTCCGCCGCCCGGTCTTCTACACACGCTATGGACGCGGCCCCGCGGCAGCACGCGACCTCGCGCGCGGCCGCGCCCGCCGCGGGCACCGTGACACGTAGAACGCGCGTGTTAAACGCCCTGAACGCCGCCAATCGTGCTGGTCGAGATATGGCGGACCGCTGGCGCATCGTCGATGCATGGGCGCTTCATCCTTCTCGGCGGGCAGCCGCCGTGAACCCGACGGCTGGCGCTCCGCCCCGGCACTCGTGGTCGCGATCGCCCTCCTCGGCGCCGCCTTCGGAGCGGGGATCATCTACAGCGACTGGCCGTTTCCGGCGAAAGCCAGCGCCTTTACCTCGACCGGCCCGTACGCACTCTGGCTGTCCCTGCTCTCCACCCAGACGGCGCTCTGGGCGCTCGCCCTCCCGCTCGTCTCTGCCTCCCTCAAAGCCCTCTGGCGGTTCGGGGCGAGCAGCTGGGGGTCGCGTTGTGCTCTCGACCGCTTCACTGGCAGCCGGGCTGCTGCTGGTGGTCGGGGTCGGCGACCTCGTTCGCCGCTTTTCTCGGTGGCGTCCCATCGTCCGGGTAAAAGTGCTCGGACGTCGCTCCGCCTCGTCGTCATCCTCGGCGGCGATCACCTCCTCGTCGACGGCGGGTTCGGGCAGCGGCTCGCCGGCGGCGAGCGCGCGGCGGATGCGCTCGATCTCAGCGACTGCCCTCGGCGTCATCGTCACGCCGCGCCAGCCGCGGCTGGCGAGGTCGAGCACGGCCCAGATCAGGCAGAGCGCCGAGGTCTCGCCGGGGAAGCGGCCGATCAGCTTCGTCCGCCGGCGGATCTCGACGAAGCTGCGCTCGAGCACGTCGGTGCTCCGGATCCGCTTGCGGTGCTCGGAGGGGAAGCGCAGGTGCACGACCAGGGCGTCGAGGTCGTCCTCGAGCGCGCGGGTGCAGGAGGGGGAGGCGCGGCGGTAGTCGCGGGCGAGCGCTTGCAGCGCGGCCTTCGCC
>JALZFG010000426.1 GCA_030861645.1 Actinomycetota bacterium | reverse complement strand
CGTCAGTACCGAGACGCGAACTTCGCCGTCGACGACCCGCGGGCGCCGAAGACGATGCTCGGCCGCGAGCAGCTCACGTGGCTGAAGGCGAGGCTGACGGCGTCGGACGCGGTCTGGAAGGTGGTCGTCTCGAGCGTTCCGATGTCGATTCCGACCGGCTTCCCGGCCACGAACGGCCGTGACGGCTGGGCCAACTTCGATCAGCAGACGGGCTACGAGCACGAACTCGTCGAGCTCCTCCGCTTCCTCGAGAGGCAGCGCGTCCGGAACGTCGTCTTCGTGACGACGGACGTGCACTTCGCCTCCGGCTTCCGCTACACGCCCTTCGCGGAGAGCCCCGCGTTCCGGGTCCACGAACTCGTGACGGGGCCGACGACGCCGGCATCTTCCCGAACCCGAGCTTCGACACCACGCTGCGGCCGGAGCGGCTCTTCGTCTACGCGCCGCCGTCCGCGAACGCGGTTACGAGCTGGGAGGAAGCGAAGCGCTGGTTTAACTTCGGCGCGCTTGTGGTCGCGCGAGACGGGACGTTGACGGCGAAGATCGTGAACACCGCGGGCGAGGCCGTCGCGACGCTGCGGCTGCGGCCGGCGCAGTGAGGTGCGCGCGAGGTGCTGGGAGGCAGCTGCGCCGAAGCCGCACGAATGCGCGCGCGCGACGCTAAGCCCGGACTTACCGAGCGAAACAGGGGTAATTTGACGCCGCTTCCCGGGACATTCACCCTGACTCAGGCCTCCACGTGCGGCCTAATCTGCCCTTGCCGATGAGTCCGCCGATTACGCTCGCCATGAGCAACGCGAACGACGAAGGGAGAAACGTGGCAACCAAGGCGATCGTCGTCAGTGATTTGAGCAGAGACGAGCTCGACGAAAAACGCCCAGATTCTGATCAAGTACGCCGACGCGCGCCGCGGCCAGGTCGTCCTGGACGGGCGTTACGGCTGAGCTGACACGATGGACTGGCATACCGCCCTGATCCCGCGCGCGCGGTCCGACCGCCCAACAGGCAGACCGCTGGGACATGATCTGCGTCGTGGGCGAACGTTGAGGTCATCCACCGGCTTTACCCGGCGCGCGCCGGTGGCGGCTTCGATGAGGTCGACCGGCTGATCGCCGACGACTTCGCCTGGCACGAACCGGGCCAGTTCGACTACTCCGGAGGGCACGTCGGCAAAGAGCGGCTGATCGACCTTCTCCGCGGCCTCGCGTCCGCAACGAGCGGCACGTTCATGCTGACGCCGGGCGAGGTGCTCACGACGCGCGAGTACGCGGTCACGGTCGTCGCGCTGGTCGGCCGAGCGGGCGAGGAAGCGCGCCGAGGGAGAGGAGGTCGCGGTCTACCGGATCCACAACGGCCGCGTCGCGGAGGCTTGGTTCTTCCGGAGATCTCGCACGCTCACGAGCCTCGGCATCCCCGACGAGCGGCTGAGCGCGGAGGAGATGGCGCGGCTGTTCCCGAGCCGCAACGGGGAGGACCTGCTGTTCACTGCAGCTTTCGAAGGGCCGGGCCGAGCGCCTGCCCGCCTCGCAGCACCGCCTCGTAGAGGTCACCCTCACGCTCGACCCGCGCGAGCACCTCCTGCATCCCAAACTGCCGCGGTGTCACGTCCTCGGTCAGCTCCTCCCAACGCAGCGGCGCTGAGACCGGAGCGGCCGGCCGCGGCCGGACGGAGTAGACGGAGGCGATCGTCTTGCCCCAACCGTTTTGGCGGTGGTCGACGAGGACGCCGCTCCGCTTCCGCTTCAGCCACTCGGTTGTAGCGAGGCCCGGGTACCGTTCTTCGAGCAAGCGCGAGACTCGTTCTGCGAATTCGTACGTCTGGTCGAACGACGAGCGCCGCGTGATTGGGACGAGGACGTGGATGCCGTCTGCGCCGCTTGTCTTCGCGTACGACGCCAGGTCGAGCTCCTCGAGCGCCTCCCGCACCAGGTGCGCGACGCGGACGGCGAGCGGGAAGCCGCCGTCCGGTGGATCGAGGTCGAAGACGACGAAGTCCGGCCGGTCCGGCTTATCGATCCGGGAGTACCAGGCGTTCATGTCGATGCAGTGCATCTGCACCATCCAGAGGAGTGCTTCGGACGTGTTGACGAGCGGGAAGTCGACGAGCCGGGAGCCCCCTTCGCGCCGGAAGGTGCGGAACTGACGGGTCCGGATCCATCGCGGCATCCCCTGCGGCGCCTGCTTCTGGAAGAAGCCCTCGCCGGCGATCCCCGCGCGGTAGCGCTTCATTGTGAAGGGGCGGTCGCGAAGGTGCGGGACGAGAACCGGCGCGACCGCCTCGTAGTACGCGAACAAGTCGCCCTTCGTGATCCCGTCATCGGGGAAGAGGAGTCGGTCCGCGTTCGTAAGGCGCACGCGCCGCGCCGGCATCGTGCGCGTTCTACCGTACGGCGCGGCAGACGCGCTGGCTGCACGGAGACTTGCGTCGGCCTCCCGCGAGCCACGAGCAAATGCGAAAGCTGCTTGGTGAAACGGTGACGAGATGCGAACGAGCGTCTTCACGGCCCCGGCCTGTCGGTGGAACTGCTCCCGTGTCGAAGAAGGCACGACGCCGAAGAGGAGGGACTTCACTTCGGCTGCGGGCGCGCCAAGAGCGGTCGTCGCCGCGAAAGCGCTTCGCTCCCGACGCTGCGCCGGGCAGAACGTTGCGAATGACAGTCACGCGGGCGCGGTCAAGTTTTGGTCAAGTAGCCGTGACGAACGGTGGCGAAAGAATGGTGACGTACCAGCGCCAAAGGCGGTCGAGACGGGCGGAAACGGCTAGCGAAGCCGCGGTTGGAGGTCGATGATCGAGCCGCGTCCGTGGCGGCGGGAGACGAGCGCGAAGAGCAGGTTCGTCGCTTGCCGCTCGAGCGGCAGGTAGCCGACCTCGTCGACGATCACAAGCTGGTAGCGCTCGAGCCGGCGAAGCTCGCCCTCGTACACCCTCCGCGTATCGACGTAACCGCTGCTCGGACTCGTCGGCATGTTTCCCCGCGCCCGGCCGCGGGAGGCTAGTCACGCTCGGTACAGTCGCCGCGTGGCCGAGCAGCCGCAGATCGCGTTCGAGTCGGCCGAGGCATGGGAGGCGTGGCTCGCTGAGCACCACGACAAGGCCGACGGGATCTGGCTCAAGTTCGCGAAGAAGGGCACCGGTGCGCGGTCGGTGATGTACGACGAGGCCCTCGAGGTGGCGCTCTGCTACGGCTGGATCGACGGCCAGAGCCGCCGCCTCGACGAGACGTGGTACCTCCAACGCTTCACGCCGCGCCGTGCGCGGAGCGTGTGGTCGAAGCGGAATTGCGAGAAGGTCGCCGCGTTGATCGAGGCAGGCCGGATGCAACCGGCGGGTCTGCGCGAAATCGAGCGCGCAAAGGCGGACGGCCGGTGGGAGGCGGCGTACGACGGCCCCGCGACGGCAACCGTACCGGACGACCTCCAGGCCGCGCTCGACGAGAATCCCGCTGCGGCGGAGTTCTTCGCCCGCCTCGACAAGCAGAACCGCTACGCGATCCTCCACCGCGTTCAAACGGCTGTGAGACCCGACACGCGGGCGCGGCGGATCGCGAAGCTCGTCGAGCAGCTCGCGCGCGGCGAGAAGCTCTATCCGTAGCGTAGGGAGTAGCCTCTTCGCGCATGGCGACCTGCTCGCCCCGCCGCGCCGAGAACCCGTCAGAGCACAAGTTTGCGGTGAGTGCGGCAACGGGCTCGCCGCGGCCTGCGCGTCGTGCGGCGGCAGAACGCGCCCGAGTAGACGTTGTGCGGCGAGTCCGGCACTCCGCTGTCGGCCGCGCCGGCAGCGACGGTGACGGCGAGTGCCGTAGCTCCGCGTCCCGAGGCCCCGGCCGCGGAGCGCCGCCTCGGCGCGGGGTCCGCGGAGATCCAGATCGGGCCGGAGCGGGTCGGCACGGCGCCGAGCTGACCCTGCTGCGCGTAACGTTCAGGCCGCCGTTCTCGAGGCTGGCCGCACGAGGCCGCTCTCGTAGGCGAAGATCACTGCCTGAACGCGGTCGCGGAGGCGGAGCTTCATCAGGATCCGCTTCACGTGCGTCTTCACGGTCGATTCCTCGATAACGAACCTCTTCGCGATCTCGCCGTTGGACAGTCCACGGGCGATGAGCTCGAGCACCTCCCGCTCGCGCGGGGTCAACTCATCCAAGCGCTCGCTCGACGAGGTGTCGGTCGGCGGCTGCCGTGCCATGCGCTCAATCACCCGCCGCGTCACCGACGGCGAGAGCAGCGAGTCGCCGGCGGCGACGGTGTGGAGGGCGCCGAGCAGCTGCTCCGGGCTCGTCCGCTTGAGCAGGAAGCCGGAAGCACCGGCGCTGAGTGCGCCGAAGATGTAGTCGTCCTCCTCGAAGGTCGTGAGGATGACGACCTTGACGTCCGGCCACGCCGCGAGCAGCTCGCGCGTCGCCGAGATCCCGTCGACGTTCGGCATCCGGACGTCCATCAGGACGACCTCCGGTCTCAGCTCGCGGACACGCTCTACCGCGGCTCGCCCGTCTCCCGCCTCGCCGATGACCTCGATCGACGCGTCACTCGAGAGCACTGACCGGAGCCCCGCGCGCATCAGGTCGTCGTCGTCGACGAGAAGGACGCGGATGGAGCTCACTGCTGCTCTTGCTCGCTGCCGTAGGGAAGGCGGGCTCGAACGCGAAACAGCCCGTCGTTCGCGACGGCCTCCAGGCTGCCGCCGAGCAAGGCGGCGCGCTCGCGCATGCCGACGATGCCGTGCCCGCCGCCGTGAGCGGTGACGCCGCCCGGCGCCGCGTTCGTAACGGTCAAGTCCACGGCGCTCGGGCCGAACGCGACCCGCACGTCCGCGTCACCCTTCCCGTGCCGCGCGGCATTCGTGAGCGCCTCCTGGAGGATGCGGTAGGCGGCCTGGTCGACGGCGGGGGCGAGCGGCCGCCGCACCCCCTCGACGGTGGCGGTGACTACGAGGCCCGACGTGCGGTACCGCTCCGCGAGCGTCTCGAGCGCGGCCAGCCCGGGCGGCTCGACTTCCGGCGCGGCGCCGTTCTCGCGC
>JALZFG010000417.1 GCA_030861645.1 Actinomycetota bacterium | reverse complement strand
CGTCAGTAGCGCGCTACGCCCGCGCGCGGAGCGACGCCTTGTGGGCGCGCTTAGCCGCCTGGTAGCGCTCGAGCGCCTCCGGCGAGTCGACGTCGCCGAGCGTGGGGTGGCGCGGCGCGACCTCCTCCCACCCCGGCGGCTGCAGCCCGAACCGCTTCCCGACGATGGCGATCAGCGAACGAGCCTTCAGCTCGCCGATTCCCGGCAGCGTGAGGAGGCGTCGCTCGAGGTCGCGGCCGTCCTTCGCTTCCGTCCAGACACGCGCCGCGTCGCCGCCGTACTCGCTGACGATCGCCGCGCAGAGCTCCTGGACGCGGCGCGCCATCGTCCCGGGAAAGCGGTGCAGTGCCGGCTTCTGGCGAAACATCCGCTCGAGCTCGACCGGGTCGGCGCCGGCGATCGTCTCCGCGTCGAAGGAGCCGAGCCGTCGTTTCAGCTCGAGCGGACCCGCGAACGCCTTCTGCACGCTCACCTGCTGGTCGAGGACGAAGCCGACGAGCAGCGCGAGCGGTTCGCGCGCGACGAACGCGTTCGCCTCGTCGTCGTCCGTGTAGTAGAGGCGATCGGGAACGGACGTCGCCACGTCGGCACCTTACCCGCACGCGGCCGAACCCCGACAGGTACCGGGTCTTGCAGTGCAACAAGGCTGACCGCCGCGCTCGAAGCGCTCGTCCGAGACCAGATCGACGAGCGGCTCCCCTTAGCGCGACGGAGACACGCTGCGCGAGATCGGGGGCGAGCTCGTGCGCCTACTCGAGCGTCAGCCGCCCCCTGAGCGCGCAGGAGCGCCTCTTCGAGGCGACACCAGCGACGTGGGCGATGTTGCGGCGCAAGACGCGGTGAGAGCCCGCGTGAGAGCCAGCGAGGGGACGGGCGGCGTCCGCATCGGGCGCGGCGCCGAGCGCGCTCTCGCTGCACGGCGGGCCTTTGCGCACCTGCCGTTCTCGGCCTTCCCCCGTCCGCGCGCCTCGCCGGTAGACCGGAATCGCCGCTCGGGCGCAGCGGTGCTCGCGTTAGGGTGAGTGCGTGGACCCGCTCTCGGTCTTCAGTCCGCAGACGCGCGCGTGGTTCGAGCGCACGTTCGCTTCGCCGACGCCGGCGCAGATGCTCGGGTGGCCGGCGATCGCCGCCGGCGGGCACACCCTGATCCAGGCGCCCACGGGCTCGGGGAAGACGCTTGCGGCCTTCCTCTACGGGCTCGACCGCCTCAATCCCTCGCCCGGCGAGGGGCTGCGCCTGCTCTACGTCTCGCCGCTCAAAGCGCTGAACTACGACGTCGAGCGGAACCTGCGCGGCCCCCTCGTCGGCCTTCGCAGCGAGCTGCGCGTCGCGGTCCGCACCGGGGACACGCCCCAGAAGGAGCGGGCGGCCATGCTCCGCCAGCCGCCCGACATCCTGATCACGACGCCGGAGTCCCTCTTCCTGCTCCTCACGTCGCAGGCGTGGGAGATGCTGACCGGCGTCCAGACGCTGATCGTCGACGAGGTCCACGCCGTCGCCGGCACGAAGCGCGGCGCGCATCTGGCCCTCACCCTCGAGCGCCTCCAACGCCTCGTCCACGAGCCGATCCAGCGAATCGGCCTCTCGGCGACGCAGCGTCCCCTGGAAGAGATCGGCCGCTTCGTCTCCGGCGGCCGCCCGATCGAGCTCGTCGACGCGGGGCGCGCGAAGGAGCTCGACCTCCAGGTCGTCGTGCCGCTCGACGACATGCGCGAGCTCGGCGCGGCCGAGATCCCCGTCTACCAGCCGGAGCTCACGGACACGAGCGGTCTCGGCGTCGGCGCCGATCCCGCCCGCTCCTCGATCTGGCCGTCGATCTACCCCGCAGTCCTCCGACTCGTCGAGCAGCATCGCTCGACGATCGTCTTCGTCAACAACCGTCGCCTTGCCGAGCGCCTCGCCCTGCGGCTGAACGAGCTGGCGGAGCGCGACATCGCCCGCGCCCACCACGGGTCGCTTGCGAGGGAACAGCGGGTCGAGGTCGAGGAGCAGCTGAAGAAGGGCGCGGTTCCGTGCCTCGTCGCGACGTCGTCCCTCGAGCTGGGGATCGACATGGGGGCCGTCGACCTCGTGATCCAGGTCGAGTCGCCGAAGTCCGTCGCGCGCGGTCTGCAGCGGATCGGACGCGCCGGGCACGAGCTCGGGGCCGTCTCGCGCGGCCGAATCTTCCCCAAGTTCCGCGCCGACCTACTGGAGGCGGCGGTCGTCGCGCAGGCGATGCTCGCCGGCGAGATCGAGGAGACCGCGATTCCGCGCAATCCGCTCGACGTCCTGGCCCAGCAGGTCGTCGCGATGTGCGCGCAAGAGCAGATCGCGGTCTCCGAGCTGCACGAGCTCGTCCGTCGGGCCTACCCGTTCCGGGATCTGTCCCGTGCCCAGCTCGAGAACGTGCTCGACATGCTCGCGGGCCGCTACCCGTCGGACGAGTTCGCCGAGCTGCGACCGCGGATCGTCTGGGACCGAGTAGCGGGGGCGCTGCGCGGGCGCGAAGGCGCGCGCCGGCTCGCCGTCACGAACGCGGGCACGATCCCCGACCGCGGCCTGTTCGGCGTCCACCTCGCCGACGGCGGCGGGCGCGTCGGTGAGCTCGACGAGGAGATGGTCTACGAGGCGCGAGCGGGGCAGACGTTCCTGCTCGGCGCCTCGACCTGGCGGATCGAGGAGATCACGCGCGACCGCGTCCTCGTCTCGCCCGCGCCCGGGATCCCCGGCGCCGTCCCGTTCTGGAAGGGCGAGGGGGTCGGCCGTCCGTACGAGCTGGGCGAGAAGATCGGCCGCGTTTCGCGCGAGCTCGGCCCGCTGCCGCAGGAGCAGGCGGTTGCCCGTCTGACCGGCGAGCACTGCCTCGACGAGCGCGCCGCCCGCAACCTGCTGACGTTCCTGAACGAGCAGCAGGCCGCGACCGGCGCCGTTCCGTCCGACCGGACGATCGTCATCGAGCGCTTCCGCGACGAGATCGGCGACTGGCGCGTCTGCCTGCTGACGCCGTTCGGGAGCCGCGTGCACGCGCCGTGGGCGCTGGCGCTGACGGCGCGGCTGCGCGAGGCACTCGCGCTCGAGGTGCAGTCGATCTGGTCGGACGATGGGATCGCGCTCCACTTTCCGGACGCGGATGCGCCGCCGCCGACCGAGGAGCTTCTCCTCGACCCGGACGAGCTCGAGGACCTCGTCGTCGGCGAGCTCGGCCAGACGGCGCTCTTCGGAGCGCGGTTCCGCGAGAACGCCGCGCGCGCCCTCCTGATCCCGCGGCGGCGTCCCGGGCAGCGGACGCCGCTCTGGCAGCAGCGGCTGAAGGCGCAGAGCCTGCTCCAGGTCGCGCGCAAGTACGGCTCGTTCCCGGTCGTGCTGGAGACGTACCGGGAGTGCCTGCAGGACGTCTTCGACCTGCCGGCGCTGAAGCGCCTGCTGCAGCTGCTGCGAACGCGGCAGATCGACCTCGTCGACGTCGAGACGGCTTCGGCGTCGCCGTTCTCGGCGTCGTTGCTCTTCGACTACATCGCGACGTACATGTACGAGGACGACACCCCAGCCGCCGAGCGACGAGCGCAGGCGCTCTCGCTCGATCGCGACCTGCTGCGCGAGCTGCTCGGTCAGGAGGAGCTGCGGGACCTCCTCGACCACCGCGCCGTCGAGGAGGTGGAGAGGCAGCTGCGAGGGGAGCCGCGCTCGCCGGATCAGCTCCACGACGTGCTGCGGCGGCGGGGCGACCTGCGTCCGGGCGAGTACGACGAGACGCTCGCCGAGCCCCTGCTCCGCGAGCGGCGGGCGATCACGCTACGCGTCGGGGGCGAAGAGCGCCTGATTGCCGCCGAGGACGCCGGGCGCTACCGCGAGGCGCTCGGCGCGATGCCCCCCGGCGGCCTCCCCGAGGCGTTTCTCGACGCGGGCGAGGAGCCACTGCGGTCGCTCGTCTCCCGCTTCGCGCGCGGCCGCGGCCCCTTCACGTCCGCGGAGGCGAACGAGCACTTCGGCATCGACGTCGAGCCGGAGCTGCGCGCGCTCGAGCGCGAGGAGAAGCTCGTCCGCGGTGAGCTTCGGCCGGGCGGGTCGGAGCGCGAGTGGTGCGATCCCGACGTCCTGCACCGGCTGCGCCGAGCGTCGCTCGCGGCGCTTCGCCGTCAGGTCGAGCCCGTCCCGCAGGCGGCCTTCGGCCGCTTCCTGCCGAGCTGGCACGGGATCGACAGGCGCGCGGCGTTGTCCGAGGCGCTCGTCCCGCTGCAGGGGATCGCGCTTCCGGTCTCGCTCTGGGAGAGCGAGGTGCTGCCGCGGCGCGTGTGGGGCTATCAGCCGGCGGAGCTCGACCAGCTGTGCGCCTCGGGCGAGGTGGTCTGGGTCGGCGCCGGCCTCGACCGCGTCGCGCTCTTCTTCCGCGACGACGCCTCCGCCCTCGGGCGCCCGGCCGCCGCCGAGCGCCCCGAGGGAGAAGCGCACGACCGGATCCGCGAGACACTGCGCCGGAG
>JALZFG010000412.1 GCA_030861645.1 Actinomycetota bacterium | reverse complement strand
CCTCTACACCGACGTCTGGGCGAGCATGGGGCAGGAGGAGGACGCCGAGCGGCGGCGCCGCGACCTCGGCAACTACCGGATCGACGCCGAGCTCGTCGCGCTCGCCTCGCCGCGGGCGCTTGTTCTCCATTGCTTGCCCGCGCACTACGGCGAGGAGATCACGGAGGAGGTCCTCTACGGCCCGCAATCGGTGGTCTGGGACGAAGCGGAGAACAAGCTGCACGCCGTCAAGGCGCTGATGGCGCTCGTCATCCGCTAGTGCTGCCACTTCGCGACAACGTCCCGACGCGCCAGTTCCCGATCGTCACGCTCGCCATCATCGCGGCGAACGTCGCCGTCTGGCTCTGGGAAGTCACCGGGACATCCGTGGAGCGCGACGTCTACGAGTACGGCTACTACCCGTGCTCGATCGAGGGCCCCTGTCTCGGCCGCGCGACAGATCACCTTCCGGCCTACGACGGGGTCTTCACCTCGATGTTCATGCACGGGAGCTGGCTCCACATTGCCGGGAACATGCTCTTCCTCTGGATCTTCGGCAACAACGTCGAGGACGCTCTCGGGCGGGTGCGATACCTGTTCTGGTACCTGGCGGCGGGGGTCGCCGCCGCCGCACTTCAGACCTTCATCACGCTGACGTTCGGAAACGCGCAGGATGCGAGCATCCCGAACGTCGGGGCGAGCGGTGCGATCGCGGGCGTCCTCGGCGCCTATTTCCTGCTCCTGCCGAACTCCAGCGTCCTGACCGCGATCTTCCTGGGCTTCTTCTTCTTCCTCCAGGAGATCCCGGCCATCTTCTTCCTCGGTATCTGGTTCCTGTTCCAGCTGTGGCAGGGCGGCTTCTCGCTCGTCGAGCCCGAGCAGGGCGGCGGAGTCGCGTTCTTCGCGCATGTGGGTGGCTTCGCGTTTGGACTGCTGACGATTCGGGCGGTCATGCAGCGACCGCCGCTGCGCCCGTCGTATTGACGACGTTCGAAGAGCACGTGCGTCGAGCGCTCGATCGTCTCCCGCCCGACCTCGCGCGCGGCCTGGAGAACGTCGCCGTCGTGATCCACGACGAGCACCCCGACGACCCGGAGCTGTTCGGGCTCTACGACGGCGTGCCACTCCCCGAGCGCGGCTCCCGGCCGCCGACGCTACCGGACCGGATCACGATCTTCCGGCTTCCGCTGGAGGAGTCGTTCGACGACGCCGACGAGCTCGAGCACGAGATCACGACGACGGTCCTCCACGAGCTCGCGCACTACTTCGGTATCGACGAGGACCGGCTAGCAGAGCTCGGCTACGAGTAGCGTCGTCGCGCGATTGAAAGTCGGGGAATGCGGTCAGGGCCGACTGCGTTTCTTGTGGGTGAGATGAGAGCACTTTCGGAGATCCGTCTAGAGATCGAGCGGCTCACCGCGCGCCGCTCGGAGCTGTGGCATCGCCTGTCCGCCGAGGGTCACAACCCCGCCGTTACGTCCGAGGTCGAGCAGCTGAACGACCAGATCGAGAAGCTTTGGGACGAGCACCGCGAGGTGCGCGCCCGGCTCCGCTTCGGCGACCGCGACAAGATCATCGCGCGGGCGCGCGCGGAGGAGCGCCTGAACCGCGCCGCCTAAATCCGCCGCAAGTCGCGCTGACCCGCTCGACTTTCGGCTGCGGGGAAGCCGCACGGCCGGAGATACAGGAAGCCAGTGGGTTGGTGGGTGGCTTCCCACCGCCCGGGTCCGCGACCGCACGTCCGCCTTGCGGTGCCTCCTCTACACTGCAGCGCCCGGGGCGTTAGCTCAGCTGGGAGAGCGCCGGCTTTGCAAGCCGGAGGTCACCGGTTCGATCCCGGTACGCTCCACCTGCAAATTGCATGGTTCTCATCGTGCGCAGTCCGCCGGACCGCACGAGGACCGCACACGCTGCAGCGCGGAACCGCCACGCAACCGTCTCTGCGCAGCGGCCACGAGCGGGGCATTGGAGCCGGTGACCGACTTTCGATGTCGGCTCCCTCCCGCCAACCGGGACCGCAACTACCTTGACGTCGTGCCGCGCATCGCCCGCTCCGCCGCGGGCGAACTCGAGTGGATCGGCGAGTCGCCCCAGTCGCGCGTCGAGCTCGAGGCGGTCTACGACGCACGCTCACGCTCCTCTACCGGCTGCTATTCGCCCCTACGCAGATCTCGAGATCCGCCAGCTGGGCGACATCTACGAGGGCCTGCCGCAGTTCGAGCTCCTGGTTGTAGCCCAGGCGGTCGCCGGTTCGGGTCGCTCACCCCTAAGAAGCCCCGCAAATGACGTGGTTCATCAAGCCCGAGGCATCGGGGCCCCTCGCGGCTGTGGTTCCTAACGGGTCCCATTTCTCCGCCGCATGCCGGTTCGAGGGATCGCGGCCCGTCGGGCGGTCGGCGCCGATGAGTCGCGCTGGGGGCCGAAAGGTCGCCGGTAAAAATCCGGCCGGCCCGACTGCAGCTCGCGGCCACTGGGGAAGGCGGGGTGGAGCCCCAGCCTGGAGGCACCCGGGGCGCGGGGGTCGAGCTCGCCGTCGCTCCCGCCGGTGCCCCGGTCGTCGGGGCCGGCGGCCCGTCCGCACTTCCGCGAAGAACACGTCGGAGGCGCCGATCTTCGCCCGCGGCGGGGCCTGGGTGAAGGCGGCAACAAAGCCGTGTGGAAGCCCGGCCAGGCCCTGATAGTCACCGATCCGGCGCCCAGCGCCCAATAAGGCCTGGGCGCGGTTCATGTCGAAGGGCCCGGCGAGGTGCATGCGCCGCCAGCTGCGCCCGCCGTCTCGCGAGAAGGCAAACCAGACGTCGAACTCCCAGGCGGCCGAGCCCCCCGGATCGCGACGGTCGTCGTACCAGGTGATGCCAAGGGTGCCGTCTCCGGCCGCGGCGATGCTCGCCTGGAACGCCTGGCCACGGACCCGAGACACGGCAA
>JALZFG010000401.1 GCA_030861645.1 Actinomycetota bacterium | reverse complement strand
GCGTGAGGTCGAGCGGGTGGCGCGCCGGCGCCGCTGGCCCGCCGTGGTCTTCGCGCTCGCGTTGCTCGCGCTCGCCGCGATCGCCGCGGTTGTGATGCTCGAGCGCGACGCGATTCGCGACGCGCTTCCGACCGGGGGCACGAGCTCTCGGGTTGCGCTCGTTGGGGTCACCGCCTACGACCCCGAAGGCGACAACGGCTGGGAGCACAACGAGGAGGCGCCCGCGGCGACCGACGGCAGCGGCGCCACGTACTGGCCGACGGAGACGTACCGCACCTGGTTCAAGAGCGGCGTCGGTCTCGTGCTCGAAGCGCGGCGACCGGTTGCGCTGTCAGACGTGCGGGTGCGAACGGACACCCCGGGGTTCGTCGCACGCATCCGCGGCGGCCGATCCGAGCAGGGCCCGTTCGCCTCCGTCTCCGACTCGCAGCGGGTTTCCCGCTCGACCAGCTTCGACGTCGATACGCACGGCAAGCGCTACCGCTACTACCTGATCTGGCTGCAGCTGCCGAACGCGGGCGTCGCCCACGTCAACGAGGTGACCGCGAGAGCCTAGACGTGTGATCGGAAAAACCGATCAAACGTCTACGGCAGCATGCCGCAGCGGTGAGACGGCCCCTCCCGCGCAGGATTTCGTCGTAGGCCGCGCGGCGGCCCTGTCGACGCGACGCTTGCTCGCCTCAGCGATCGAGCGTCTAATAGCGCAGCCGTGCGCGCCGCTCGTGCCGCTCCAGGGCGAGCTCGACCAGGCGGTCGAGCAGCTCCGCGTACGGGAGCCCCGAGGCTTCGAACAGCTTCGCGTAGACGCTCGTCGACGTGAAGCCGGGGATTGTGTTCAGCTCGTTGACGAGGACGTCCCCGTCGCGCACGAACAGGTCGACGCGCGCCATCCCCTCGCAGTCGGCAGCGACGTACGACTCCACGGCGAGCGCGCGGACGCGCTCGATCGTCGTCTCCGGGAGCCGCGGCGGCACGACCAGGTCCATCCCGCCCTCGTCGTACTTCGCCGAGTAGTCGTACCAGTCGGCGCCCGCGAAGCCGTGCGCCACGATCTCGCCCGGCAGCGACGCGATCGGGTCGCGGTTTCCAAGCACGCTGCACTCGACCTCGACGCCGTCGACGAACTCTTCGACGAGCACCTTGTCGTCGTGCTCGAAGGCGAGCGCGACCCCGCGCTCGAGCTCGGCGCGCGTTTGCGCCTTCGATACGCCCACGGACGAGCCGAGCCGCGCCGGCTTGACGAAGACGGGGTATCCGAACGGGTTCGAGACGCCTTCGCCCTCGCGCAGGGTGACGCTGCGGGTGACGGGAACGCCCTTGTCCCGCATGAGTGCCTTGAAGAGGTCCTTGTCCATGCAGAGCGCGGACGCGGCGACGCCGGCGCCGACGTAGGGGACGTTCGCGAGCTCGAGCAGCCCCTGGACGGTTCCGTCCTCCCCGAACGGGCCGTGCAGGATCGGGAAGACGACGTCCACGTCCGCGAGCGCCGCCGGCGGCGACTCCTTCATCGGGACAGGCAGCGCGCTCGCCTCCGCCGGCGCGAGCTCGGCGTGCCCGCCGGGAGCGAGTTGCCACCGGCCGTCGCGGCCGATCTCGACGGTGACTGCGTCGTAGCGGTCGCGGTCGAGCGCCTCGAGAACCGAGCGCGCCGACGCCAGCGAGATCTCATGCTCGCTCGAGCGACCGCCCATGACCACGGCAACGCGGATTCGGCTCACGGCTGCACCGGCCTGGCTGCCGGAGGGCTCGAGGGCGGGGGCGTCGCGGTGGGAGGCGACGCCGCGGTCGGAGACGGAGCCGGCGAGGGCGTCGCGAGCCTCCCGACCGTGATCAGGACCGTTGTTCCGGGAAGCTGCTGCGCGCCGCCCGCGGGATCCTGGGCCAGGACGAGGCCGTCCTCGCCCGGATCCTCGGTCTCGCGTTCCTGCACCGCATGCCGGAACCCGGCGTTCTTGATCGTCGCAATCGCGCTTGAGCGGTCGAGCCCGAGCACGTCGGGAACGGCGGTCGTCTGCGGTCCCCTCGACACGAAGAGCGTCACGGTCGTCCCGGGAGCCTGCAGCGTCCCCGCCGCCGGATCCTGGTCGACGACGGTGCCCGCCGGCTCGTCCGAATCGACGTCCTCGCGATCGACGCCGAAGCCCGCGCGCGAGATTGCCGCCGACGCGTCCTCGTACGACCCGCCGGTCACGGCGGGGACGGCGATCGGTCGCGGACCCTGCGAGACGTTGATGCGGACGGTGGAGCCGATGACGATCCTCGCTTCCGCCTTCGGCGCCTGCGCCACCACCTCGCCCACCGGCTTGCCCGAGAACACGTCCACAGCGTGAACCCGCAAGCGCGCACCCCTGAGGAGGCTCGTCGCCTCGTCGACGTTCCGCCCGACGACGTCGGGGACCTTCACCTTCGGCTTGCCGGTCGAGACGTAGATCGTGACGGTGTTGCCCCTGTCGATCCGCTCCCCGGCCGGCGGGTCCTGGCGGATCACCTTCGTCTCCGCAACTTCGAGACTCGCCTGCCGCACGACCCGCGGATTCAGCTCCGCCTCCACGATCTTCCGAACGGCGAGCGCCCTGACCATCCCCTCCACGAACGGCACCGAGACGGGACGCGCTTGCGCGAGCTCGTGCTGAATCCTCGAGTACGCGAACCAGCCGCCGACACCGGCCCCGACGAGCAGGACGAGCGCGAGCAGCCACGGCCACAGCGGCCGCCGTCGCACGGGCGGCTCGTACTCGTAGTACCGTGAGGGTCCGTACGGCGCCGGGCGGGTCGCCACGACAGGCGCCGGCCGGATGGCGGTCGCCTCCGTGCCCGCCCCGGCGAGGACCGCGGTCGCGGCCTCCGTCGTCTCGTCGCTGACCGCGAGCCCCCGCTCGATCCGCGAGAGGTCGACGTCCATCTCTCCGGCCGTCTGGTAGCGGTCGTTCGGGTTCTTCGCGAGCGCGCGGAGCACGACCTTGTCGAGGTCGGGCGGAACGTCGTGTCTTCGGTGCGAGGGCGGCTCGGGCGCCTGAGAGAGGTGCTTCATCGCGATCTCGAGCGGTGTCGCGCCCGTGAACGGGACGGTGCCCGTCAGGAGCTCGTACAGCAGGACGCCGAGCGAGTAGAGATCCGAGCGCTGGTCGACCGGTGCGCCGCGCGCCTGCTCGGGCGAGAGGTACTGCGCCGTCCCGATGATCGAGCCCGCCTCGGTCATCTGGCTCGGGCCGGAGCGCGCGATGCCGAAATCGGTCACCTTGAGGCGTCCCTCGGCATCGACGAGCACGTTGTGCGGCTTGATATCTCGGTGCACGAGCCCGCGACGGTGGGCGACTCGCAGCGCCGCCAGGATCTCGCGCGTGTATCCGATCGCCGTCCGAATCGACGGCGTTCCCTGGCGAATGAGCTCCTTGAGGGTCGGCCCCTCGAGGTACTCCATCGCGATGTAGTAGGTGCCGTCGGTCTGGCCGCGGTCGTAGATGGAGACGATGTTCGGGTGAGAGAGGCCGGCCGCGTTCTTCGCCTCGCGCCGGAAGCGCTCTACGAACTGCTCGTCGCTCGCGTGCCGGTCGTCGAGCACCTTGATCGCCACCCGCCGTCCGAGCTCCTGATCCTCGGCGAGGTAGACGTTCGCCATCCCGCCGGTCCCGAGCTTCCGCAGCACGCGGTAGCGCCCGTCGACCAGCGTGTTGATCATCGTGTCGACCGCCACGTCAGCGAATCGCCCGCCGACGCTGCGCGCCGTCGGCCGTTGGAGGGGCGCGCCGGGCTCGCAGCGGACGCGGTGAGTGTCGTGGGGCGATGGCCATAAGACTAGGAGTTCGACGGCACGGCGAGGAGGGCCTGCATCACGGACTTGGCGATGGGCGCCGCCGTTGTCCCGCCGGCGCCGCTCTGCTGCTCCAGAAAGACGGCGACGGCGACGCGCGGGCGATCGGCGGGGGCGAATGCGATGAAGGACGTCGTGTGCACGCCCGCCTGGCCTGTCTCTGCCGTCCCCGTCTTGCCGGCGACGCTGATGCCCGGGATCTGCGCGGCGGTCCCGGTTCCGCCCGTGACGACGGCCTGCATCATCGCCGTGATCTCGGCGGCGGTCTTCGGCTTGATCGGCTCGCCGTACTTCCTGGGCTTCGTTCGCGTCACGACCTTGCCGCTCGGCGCGACGATCCGGTCGACGACGTAGGGGCGCATGAGGACGCCTCTGTTCGCGATCGCGGCCGCGACCATCGCCATCTGGAGCGGCGTCACCTGCAGGCGCTCCTGCCCGAACGCCAGGCGCCCGGGGTCGACCTGGGTCGCGGGATCGTCGGGATCGAAGAGCTTGCCACCCTTGTACAGGCCGCTCGGGCGGCGCTCGTCCGCAGGCGTCTCGAGCGGCGCATCCCTGTAGAAGCCGAAGCGCTTCGCGTAGTCGAGGATCACTCGTGCGCCGATGAGCTTGCCGGTGTTGCAGAAGACTGAGTTGATCGAGTACTCAAGCCCCTGGAAGAAGCTCACGGAGCCGTACGCGTTCGCCCCCTGATCCGGGTTCCCCGCATTGAAGATCGGCCGTCCGTACTCGATGCAGTACCCGGGATCGTTGAACGGCGACTGGGGCGTGAGCCTGCCGGAGTCGAGCGCGGCCGCGGCGGTGACGACCTTGAACGTCGAGCCCGGCGTGTACAGCCCTGCGGTGCCGCGATCGAGGAGCGGCGCCGGCAGGGGACAGTCAGCCGGAATGCGGCGGATCGCGCCGAAATCGCGTTCCGCGAGGTTCGGGTCGTACGTCGGGGACGAAGCGAGCACGAGCACCTTGCCGTTCCGCGGGTCGAGCGCGACGACGGCGCCGCAGTTCGATCCGAGCAGGTTGAGCGCGAGCGCCTGCGCGCGCGGCCGGAGGGTGAGGACGACGTCGTTGCCCGTGATCGTGACGCCGCGGATGTCGTCGATCGTCCGCCGGAGGATGGTGTCGAGGTTCGAGTTCGAGGCCGTGAGGTAGGTGTTCAGCGACTCCTCGAGCCCCGCCCGCGAACGGACCTGCGTCGAGTACCCCACGGTCTGCGCGGCGAGGCCGCCGGCGGGGTAGCGGCGGAAGTAGAGCGTCTCGCCCTTGACCTTCCTCGCGAAATTCGCGGCGAGGAGCGCTCGAGGCGACTCGGTGAGGATCAGGCCGCGCTTGATCGTGAACTCGGCAACACGTTGGATCGCGTTGTCCTGACGGTCGGCAAGGCCCGCCGCGGCCCACGTCTGCCAGTAGGTCGTCGCGACGACGAGGGCCGCGATCAGCGTCAGCGCGGCGAGGGCGAGGCGGCTGATCTGCGCGTTCATCGCGCTAGCGCTCTTCCGCCTGCGCTGCGCGTGAGAGCGCGTTGGCGCGGTTCGAGACGAGGAGGAGCAGCGCGAGCAGGATGAAGTTCGCGACGATGCTCGAGCCGCCGTAGCTGACGAACGGCAGCGTGATCCCGGTCAGCGGGATGAGACGGACGATCCCGCCAACGATGATGAACGCCTGCAGAGCGAAGGCGAAGGTCAGCCCCACGGCAAGGAGCTTCGAGAACCCATCCTCGGCCAGGAGCGCGATCCGAAACCCACGCGTGGCGAAGAGCATGTAGACGAGCAGGAGCGCCGCGGACCCGATCAAGCCGAGCTCCTGCGCGAGCGCGGAGTAGATGAAGTCGCTGTTCGCGTAGGGGATCAGCGGGTCGCCGCCCGTCGTCGTGAACGTCCCCTTCCCCAGGCCCGTGCCGCCGAAGCCGCCGTTCGAGATCGAGTACAGCGACTGGACGAGCTGGTAGCCCGAGCGGTACGGGTCCTGCCACGGATCGAGCCAGATCGAGATCCGCTCCTGGACGCGCGGGATCAGCTCGTACGCGACGGCGGCACCGGCGACGAAGAGGGCGAGGCCGACCGCAACGTAGGCGGCGCGCCCCGTCGCCGCGTAGAGCACCGCGAGGAAGATCCCGAAATACAGGAGCGCGCTTCCGAGGTCGTTCGTCTCGACGAGGACAAGCATCGTGAGGCCCCAGATCAGGAGGAGCGGGCCGAGGTCCTTCAGGCGTCCCTGCGCCAGCACCTCTCGCCGGTCGCGCAGGTACGCGGCGAGGAAGACGATCAGCATGAGCTTCGCGAGCTCGCCGGGCTGGAGCTGGACGGGGCCGAGATCGATCCAAAGCCGCGCGCCGTTGACGCTTCGCCCGATCAGGGGCAGCGCGGGAAACACAAGCAGCGCGACCGCCGCGAGGCCGAGCACGTACTTGTAGTTCTCGAGCCGGCGGTAGTCGTGGCGAAGCAGGAACAGGGTGGCGCCGAAGAGCGCGACCCCGACGACGATCCACCCGCCCTGGCGGAACGCGTCGTCGGGCTCCAGGCGGTAGATCTCGGTCAAACCGAGAGCGGTTAGAAGCCCGGCCATCGGGAGCAGGTACGGGTCGGCGTGCGGCACGGTGAGCCGGGCGATCAGGTGGGCGGCCAGGTAGAGGCCGAAGAAGTAGCCCGCGTAGATCAGCGAGGTCGTCGAGATGAGCTCTTGGCGGGCGATGTAGACGCTCGCGAACCCGAGCCCGGTCAGCATGCCGACGGCGATGAGGTTGAGGAGCTCGCGGTTGCGCGCGCTCACGAGCGAACCTCCTCTGACCGGCCGTAGCGGCGATCCCGTGCCGGCGACGAGGACGTTCCCACCCTCATCCGAGCCCGACCTTCTGTTCCAGCCGCCGGACGCTCGCCATCGCGGCATCCTTCCCCTCGAGCTCGTGGTCGAAGAGCTGCTCGCGCTCGCGCTGCGACAGTTGCGCGGCGAGCAACGGACTGACGTAGACGGCGCGGTAGAGGCGGACGCCGTCGACGACGTCGTAGGGCAAGCCTTGGTACACGACGACGCGACCCCGGCCGTCGGCGCCCACGAAGTGCGAGCGCGAGACGGCGAACAGGGTGGCGACGGCGAGCAGGGTCAGCACGAGCAGCGCGAGCGTGACCCAGAGGGCCACCCGCCCGCGGCGTCGAC
>JALZFG010000391.1 GCA_030861645.1 Actinomycetota bacterium | reverse complement strand
AGGTCCCAAGGGTTGGGCTGTTCGCCCATTAAAGCGGTACGCGAGCTGGGTTCAGAACGTCGTGAGACAGTTCGGTCCCTATCCGCCATGGGCGCTGGGAGCTTGAGAGGAGTCGTCCCTAGTACGAGAGGACCGGGACGAACGGGCCTCTGGTGTATCAGTCGTCGTGCCAACGGCGCTGCTGATTAGCCACGCCCGGATGGGATAACCGCTGAAAGCATCTAAGCGGGAAGCCCACCTCAAGATGAGGCTCCCCATCCCCTCGAGGGAGTAAGGGCCGTGGGAGACGACCACGTTGATAGGCGGGACGTGTAATCGCAGCAATGCGTTGAGCGGACCCGTACTAATTGCCCGAGGTCTTGATTTCGAACGCATACTGAGCCGCTATGGAGTTTTGAGGGTCGCGCGCCACATCGCTACCCGCGTCCTCCCTGAAGCGCGTCAACTCAGATTCGCAGCGTGCGTAGCACGCGCAAGCGAATTCCGGCGGCCATAGCGGCGGGGAAACACCTCTTCCCATTCCGAACAGAGAAGTTAAGCCCGCCAGCGCCGATGGTACTCGGAGGGAGACCTCCCGGGAGAGTAGGTCGCCGCCGGAACCACTTTCGAAGAGGGCTCGACGCCCTCTTCTCCGAGACCCTCGCGTCTCGTCCTAGCGCGGCTGCGCGCGCAGCCGTGCCTGGCCCGGATCCTGGTCGGTCCGGTCGGGGTAGTCGAGCGTCCAGCGGCGTCCGGTGTCTGGGCAGGAGAAGTCCTCCTCGAGGAGCGCCGCCCGGGTCTCCTCGGAAGCGAGGTGCTGGCTCGCGTAGTCCTCGGCCTCGCTCCCGTAGAGCTCGTCGACGATGTCGCACCGGCATTCCATACGCCGCGCCTTTCCCGCCTGCTCGGAGCGGAAACCGAGCACCGTCGGCGAGACGACGAGGCCTTTTCCGCCGGCTACCCCGCGACAACACCGACGTCCGTCAGCTTTCGAGCCTACGCCGCCCGCAGCTTCTCGCGCCAGCTCGGGTCGAGGTCGCGCAGGCGCTTCACCCGCTCACCGACGGGCGGGTGGGTGACGAAGAGGGCGGCCACGCCCTCCTCCGCAAACGGGTTCAAGGTGTAGAGCGGCTCGGTAACGGGGCTTGCCCGAAAGTGCAGCAGCTCGCCGGCCTGCTCGAGACGGATGAGCGCGTCGGCGAGGCCGTGCGGCGAGTCGCAGAACTCCGCAGCTGCTCGATCGGCGAGGTACTCGCGCTTCGGCGACAGGAGCAGATGGACGAACGCCGCGGCAACGGGCGCGAGCACGAACAGCAGGCCGCGCTGGAGAAACCCGCCGACCCGGCTCAGCTCGACGAGCGTCGAGGCAACCAGCACGGCGGCGGCCTGGACGAGCACGTCGCGGTGGCGGAGGTGGGCGATCTCGTGCGCGAGCACCCCCTCGAGCTCGGCGGGGTCGACCAGCGACAGGAGGCCGACGCTGACCGCGATTGCGGAACTGTGCGCGCCGCGGCCCGCCGAAAGCGCGCGCGGGTACCCGTCGCGGATCACGTAGACCCGCGGCTTCGCGATCCCGGCCCGCACCGCGAGGTGCTCGATCGTCGAGTGAAGCGCGGGCGACTCGCCGACCGGAAGCTCGCGCGCCCCAACCGTCCCGAGGATGGCGCGGTCGGCGTACCAGTAGACCGCAAGGCCGAGGAGCAGTCCCGAGAAAACGAAGACCGACAGCACGCGGTACCCGCCGAGGAGCCAGCCGATACCGCCGAGCACGGCGCAGGCCCCAAGGAGAAGAAGCCAGACCTTCAGCAGATTACGGGCGACGAGGAGCGGCGTCCTCACCGGCGCGAACGCTATTCCCGCGTATCTTCGTCGAGCCCGCGCGGCGGCCAGTCCGGTTCGGGGGCGTCGCAGCGGCTCGAGCAGTGGAGTGAGGCAATGTTCTGGAGCGGAATCAAGATGTGGCTGTTCAGCTCGATGTGCGGGACGTCCTCGACGATGCAATACGCCGTGAGGACGCCCTCCTGGTAGTCGCCGCCGAACAGTGCGACCTCGACCTGCTCGCCCTTGTATTTGCTCGTGTAGTCCTCCATCGCGTCCTCGCCTTCCACGCTCAAACTAGCGCATCGCCCCGTCGAGGAACCGGAGGACGGTTGCATGGACATCGCGCGGCTGCAGGAGCAGCCCCCAATGACCGACCCTCGCCACCTCGACGTAGCGACAGTTCGGGATGGCGTCTGCCACTTCGCGCGCGCGGACCGGTGGCATGATCAGGTCGCGCTCGAAGGCGATTACGAGCGACGGGGCCTCGACGCGCGAAAGCTCCGAGACTCTCCCCTCGTAGGCGGCGTAGGCGGCCCACTGTCCTCGTCGGCCGGGATCCTCCCACTGCGGACCCGCGACGAGCGCCTCGAGCGTGGGAAGCACGGCGTCGTCATTCGCGAGCTCGTCCGGCGTGTAGACCTGGCCGATCAGCATCGCGACCCAGAACTCCGCCGGGACGCTGACGGCCGTCGCGAAGAGCTCGAGCGCGCCGCGGTGAAAGGCGTCGAGCCACCCAGGATGGCGCGCGAGTGTGGCGACCAGGGCGACGGCGCGGACGAGATCGGGTCGCACGACGGCCAGCTCCTGAGCGATGCAGCTACCCATCGAGTAGCCGACGACGACCGAGCGCCCGAGATCGAGGCCGTCGATGAGAGCCGCCGTGTCCGAGACGAGGTCGGCGATCGTGAAGGGCTCCTCGGGGCAGTCCGAGGGTGGCATGCCGCGGTTGTCGAACAGTATGACCCTGTAGCCCGCGTCCAGGTACGGGCGCACGTGCTCCTCCGTCCACCAGCTTCGTGGCATGCCGCGGCCGGCGACGAGGAGGAGGGGATCGCCCTCGCCGATGACGTCATACTCGAGACGGATTCCGTTCGCGACGATCTCGGCCATACGGCGCTGTTATCAGTTCAGTCGCCGCAGTCTTCCGTTCTCGATCGCGAGGATCCGAAGCTCGCAGTTGCGAACCGGCGTGCTGTTACGGCGGCGGTGAGTCGCGACGTCGACACCGTCCGCGTGAGCCGCGATCGCTCGCATCGTCCCCCCATGCGCGACGACGAGGACGGTTCCGCCAGGATGCTCTTCGGCGATCCGGCCAAGCTCGGCGAGCACGCGTTCTGCCATCGCCTCGTAGCTCTCCCCCTGCTCCCAGCCGTGGCCGCGCTCGTGGTGGCGCGCGATGCCCCCCGGGAAGCGCTGCTCGATCTCCGCCCAGGTCAAGCCCGTCCACTCGCCGACGTCGACCTCGCGGAGCTGCCAGCGCGCACGAACGTCGAGCCCCTTCACCTCGGCGATAATCTCCGCCGTCTCGAGCGCGCGGCGAAGGTCGCTGGCGTAGACGGCCGCGAGCGCCGTCCCCGCCAGTTGTCTGGCGAGCGCGCGGGCCTGCGCGCGTCCCTTCTCGCTGAGCGGTGAATCGGCGTGTCCCTGGAACCGCCCGTCCCGGTTCCACTCGGTCTCCCCGTGGCGGGCGAGGAGGATGGTGGTCAGCGCGCAACCTCCAACCCTCGACCAACCCTCAAGGGGGTCTGACCCCCCGCGGACCGCGTCCGGCCTCGAAGGAGGGGAGTCGTCATGGTTTGTACGCTAGCGCCCGCATGGATCTCGGCCTCCGCGACCGCGTCTGCGTCGTCACCGGCTCGACGACCGGGATCGGGCTCGAGACCGCGCGCCTGCTAGCCGAGGAGGGGGCGCGAGTCGTCGTGAGCGGACGCGACTCGGAGCGTGTCGAGGACGCAAGGCGCGCCGCCGGCGCGGAGCTCGGCGTCGTCGCCGACCTTGTACCGCCGGGCGGCCCGGCGGCGCTCATCGCGGAGGTTGCCGAGACGCTCGGGCCTGTCGAGTGCCTCGTCAACAACGCGGGCGTGGCGTACCAGGCCACGTTCGAGGAGCTCACGGATCAGCAGTGGGACGACATGTGGCAGGTGAACGTCATGAGCTGCGTGCGCACGATCCGCGCGACGTTGCCGTCGATGAAGGAGCGGGGGGTCGGCTCGATCGTCAACGTCTCGTCGACAGCGGCGAAGCGGCCCTCGACGGGGATGCCGAACTACTCCGTCACGAAGGCGGCGGTGCTCTCGCTGTCGCGGCTCGTCGCCGACCTCTATGCCAACGCGGGGATCCGCTGCAACGCCGTCACGCCGGGGCCGACCGCCACGGCGGCGTGGCTCGGAAGCGGCGGGCTCGCCGACCAGCAGGCGGAGCGGACGGGCAAGCAGCGCGACGAGGTGCTCCGAAGCGTGGCGGCCGGCCGGCCGCTGAACCGGCTCGCGGAGCCGCAGGAGATCGCGGCGGTCATCGCCTTTCTTTGCTCCGACCGCGCCGCGTACGTCACCGGGGCCGCCTGGAGCGTCGACGGCGGAACCGTCCCGATCATCGTCTAGTGGACGGCGACGTTACGGGCCGCGACAAAGAGGTCGCGGCTGCCCGCGACGGCGCCCGACGGCACGAGGGGACTCGCAACGAAGACGAGCTCGCGGTCCACCATCGGCGTCGCCAGCCCTTTCGCCCCACTGCTTGCACACGCTGGAGTTTCCTCGTCGGCCACGACGACACGCCACGGGTGCGACGGGAAGGCTGTACGCCCGCCGCAGAAGCGTGATGGGTGCACTACGGTGCGGGGGGCCCGCGTTGGCGGTCCGCGCGTCGGTCAGCCGCAACCGCGGAGGGGGCTCGCTCCACGTCGCTCGACAAACTGGCCTGGTAGCGGAGCCAGGACAGCAGCTTCCTTGGCCTTGCCTGGCTTACCCGGCGGCGGCCAGGCACGCCTCCAGGCTTCCCGCGTGCAACTGCGAAAAGGCGGCGTCGAAGCTGCCCGGAGGGAGGCCCGCGGCCTTGAACTCCTCGTGGAACATCCGAGTCAACTCGGCGACGGTACCCGGCGGCTCCCCGGTGGCTACGGCTGTGACGGCGATCCCGGTGCACGAGGCCTGAGCACTGGCGGCGGCTGAAGCCGAAGCCGGCGCCAGTATCACGAAGAGCAACGCGACCGAGAGCACGAGGACGGCCACTAGTGTCCCGCGGCTGGCAGAGCTCATGGCTCCTCCCTTCTCGGGTTAGGGCGTGAGAGCACGCCCCGCAGTCCTTCACATCAAACGACACAAGCGACCAGAAGTCAAGGAGGCCGGTCGTCAGCGTCGG
>JALZFG010000365.1 GCA_030861645.1 Actinomycetota bacterium | reverse complement strand
GGCGACAACGTCGGCGACTGCGCCGGAATGGCCGCCGACCTCTTCGAGACGTATGCCGTGACCGCGGTCGCCGTGATGCTGCTCGGGACGAACTTCCCGGCGAGCGACCTCGCCCTGTACCCGCTCGCGCTCGGCGGCGTCTCGATCGTCGCCTCCGTGATCGGCACCTTCTTCGCGCGCGTTGGGCGCGGCGGCTCGATCATGAACGCCCTCTACAAGGCGGTGATCGTCTCGACGATCCTGTCCGCGCTCGGCTTCATTCCGATCACGCTCGCCTTCGATACCGACACGTACAGCTTCGGCGACCTCTACATCTCCGCGATCGTCGGGCTCGTCGTCACCTTCGCCCTCGTCACGATCACCGAGTACTACACGGGAACGCGCTGGAGCCCGGTCAAGTCGATCTCGAGCGCCTCGCGGACCGGCCACGCGACGAACATCATCGAGGGACTCGCCGTCGGCATGCAGGCGACGGCGGCCCCCGTGATCGTGATCGCGATCGGGATCCTCGTCGCGAACCACTTCGCCGATCTCTACGGCATCGGCGTGGCCGTGATGGCCCAGCTCTCGATGACCGGCCTGATCGTCGCGCTCGACGCCTACGGTCCGGTCACCGACAACGCCGGCGGAATCGCCGAGATGGCCGACCTGGACGAGTCGGTGCGCGCGATTACCGACCCGCTCGACGCGGTGGGGAACACGACGAAGGCGGTGACGAAGGGCTACGCGATCGGTTCCGCCGCTCTGGCGGCCCTGGTCCTGTTCGACAGCTACACGACGGGGCTGACCGACGAAGGACTCACGGCCAGCTTCAACCTCAGCGACGCCTGGGTGATCGCCGGCCTCTTCGTCGGAGGCCTGATGCCGTTCCTCTTCGCCTCGCTGGCGATGCAAGCCGTCGGGCGGGTCGGCGGGCAGGTGGTGACGGAGGTGCGGCGCCAGTTCCGCGAGAAGCCGGGGATCATGGACTACAGCGAGCGGCCCGACTACGGGCGCGCCGTGGACATCGTCACCGGCTCCGCGATCAAGCGGATGCTCGCGCCCGCGCTGATCCCCGTCCTCTTTCCGATCGTCGTCGGGGTCATCAACGAGAAGATGCTCGGCGGCCTGCTGATCGGCACGATCGTGACGGGTCTCTTCCTGGCGATCGCGATGACGTCCGGCGGCGGCGCGTGGGACAACGCGAAGAAGCTGATCGAGGACGGCGCGTTCGGCGGCAAGGGCTCCGACGCCCATGCCGCCGCCGTTACGGGCGACACGGTCGGCGACCCTTACAAGGACACGGCGGGGCCGGCGATCAACCCGATGATCAAGATCGCGAACGTCGTCGCGATCCTCATGATCCCCCTGATCGTGTCGATTCACGGCTGATCTCGCCGTCGCAGCACGTCGCGCCGTCCGCCGGTCGGAGACGCCGGTCACGCCGTCGCCTTCACCCGCGTTCCGCGCGAGCGGTTTCGCGGCTCGCGTCGACGCGCTACGGGACGCGGCTCTTGGCGTGCCGGCGTTCTTGGCGCTGGGCGGCGGCGAGCGCGAGGCCGCGGACGTGCCTTCTCCGCCGGCGGGCGTAGAGCGCGCGCTGCAGGGCGAGCGTGGCCGTCCCGGCGACGATGATCGCGGCGACGTTGATTCCGAGCTGCGCGAGCGCGCCGCGCGTCTCCGTCCAGTCGGCGTACGCCGAGGCGACGCCGACGTTCGCGGCCGCGGGGATCGTCGTCACCGAGATGAGGACGCCGATCAGCGCTCCTGACTTCGCTGTCGTCAGCGACAGGACGCCGACGATGCCCGCCAAGAGAGCGACGACCACGGAGTAGACGTTCGGCTCCGAGATGAAGATCGTCGCCGGATGCGTCGCCGGGCTCAGGTGCTCCGGGGCCTCGTCGACTGCCTGAAGGAGCTCCGTGCCCGCGAGCGTCAGTGCGATCGCGACGGCAAAGCCGACGCCGAGCGCCCTGAGCGAGCGGCGCGCGAGCTCGAGCCGCCGCTCTCCGAGGGCGACGCAGATCCCCGCCAGCGGCCCGAAGTCGGGGCTCACGATCATCGCGCCGATGATGGGGAGGAGCGAGTCGCTGAGGATGCCTGCGCCCGCGATGAGCGTCGCCAGGACGATGAACGCGAGGAACGTGACCGAGAGCTCAGCACTCTCCGACGTCCGCTCCTCCACCTCCTCCCAGATCACGGAATCCGCCCGAGAGCCGTGCGTCCGTTGCTCGGCCCGCTGCGCCGCCTCCGAGATCGCCGTCTCGATCTCCTGAACGGTGATCGACCCCTCGCGGCCGACGCCGAGATCGCGCAGATCGTCGAGGAGGACGCTCGCGTCCTCGCGGGCGACGTCGCAGAGGATGAGGTCACCGGCCGGACGGCGGCCGACCGCGCGGACGTGCGTCAGCGCGTACACCGTGGCGGTCGCCTCGAGGCGCTCGAGCACGGCGAGGACGAGGGCGGGCGGCACGACGATTCGGATGTGGACGATCCGCCGATGATATGAGCCCCGCCCGCCGAACCCGCGTCCGCCGCCTCGTTAGAGTCGCGCCGTGCCGCGACGCCGGCAGGAGCAGGGCCTCCAGCGGGTCCTCGGGACTCCGGGCCTGTTCGCGACGGCCTACGGCAACGTCGGCTCCTCGATCTACTACGCCCTCGGCGTCACCGCCGTCTTCGCGCTCGGGCTGACGCCGCTCGTCTTCGTCATCGCCGGACTCTTCTTCGCCGCGACGGCCGCGACGTATGCGGAAGGGACGGTCCGCTTCCCCGAGGCTGGCGGGTCCGCGAGCTTCGCGCGCCACGCCTTCAACGAGCTCGTGAGCTTCGGGGCGGCTTGGGCGCAGATGCTCAACTACATCATCACGATCGCCATCTCGGCGTTCTTCGTCCCGCACTACCTCTCGATCTTCTGGAGCCCGCTCAAGGACAACCCCTGGGACATCATCGGCGGCGTGAGCGTCATCGCGCTCCTCGTCGTGCTCAACATCGTCGGGCTGCAGGAGTCCGCGAAGCTCAACCTCGGCCTTGCGCTCGTCGATTTCGGCACGCAGGTGCTGCTCGTCCTGCTCGGGTTCTTTCTCGTGTTCAGCCCGAGCACGCTCGCCGACAACATCCACTGGGGCACGGCGCCGCCGTGGCGCGACTTCGCGCTCGCGATCCCGGTCGCGATGATCGCGTACACGGGGATCGAGACCGTCTCGAACCTCGCCGAGGAGACGCGCGATCCGGAGAAGAACATCCCGAGCTCGATCCGCCTCGTCGCGCTCGCGGTGTTCGCGATCTACTTCACGCTGCCGGCGATCGCGCTTTCGGCGCTGCCCGTGAAGCTAATCGGCGGCGAGCTGACGACGAAGCTCGCCCTGACGCCGGACGAGGGCGGCTTCCAGAACGATCCGGTCTTGGGCGTCGTCGAGAACCTCGGCATCTCGGGCACGCTGCTCGACGTTCTCAGGGTCTACGTCGGGATCCTGGCGGCGACGATCCTGCTGATCGCGACGAACGCCGGCGTCATCGGCGCCTCGCGCATCACCTACGCGATGGCGCACTACCGCCAGCTCCCCGAGATCTTCCGCCGCCTTCACCCGCGCTTCAAGACGCCGTGGCTGTCGCTGCTCGTCTTCGCCGGCGGCGTCTCGATCGTCGTCCTGATCCCCGGCCAGACGGACTTCCTCAGCACGATGTACTCGTTCGGCGCGATGCTCTCGTTCACGGTCGCGCACGCGTCGGTGACCGCCCTGCGCGTGCGGGGGCCCGACGAGCCGTTCGTCTTCCACGCGCGCCCCAACCTCCGCGTTCGCGGGGTCGAGTGGCCGCTCTTCGCCCTGTTCGGCGGGACGGCGACGTTCATCGCGTGGCTGGTCGTGATCATCCAGACACCCGACACCCGCTACGCCGGCCTCGGCTGGCTCGCGCTCGGGTTCTCCCTCTACGTGCTCTACCGGCGCCGTCTCGGCATCAGGCTTCGCGAGACGGTGCGCGCGCCGGCCGAGGTCGTCGGGGCGTTCGAGTACCGGACGATCGTCGTCCCGGTCGTCCGCTCGCCCGAGTCGGAGGAGGCGCTGATCGCGGCCGCCAGGCTCGCCGCCGAGCGCCGGGCGACGGTCGCCGTCGTGACCGTCCTCGAGGTCCCGCTCGCGCTGCGCGAGGGGACGCGCGTGCCCGAGGCAGAGCGCGATGCTCACGAGGTGCTCGACAGCGCGCAGGAGCTCGTCGAGAGCTACGGCGTCCGCACCGTCACCCGGCTCCTCCGCGGGGCCCCCGGCAGCGCGGGCGAGAAGATCGTCGAGGACGCGCGCCGTCGACACGCCGACCTGATCGTCGTCGGCGAGCCGCGCCGCGGCCGGCGGCGGGGGTTCGGCCGCACGGTCGACTACATCCTCCGTGAGGCGCACTGCCCCGTCCTCATCGCCGCCGGCCGCAGGAAGGCGGCGTGATGGGGAGGCGGGCGGGCGCAACGATCGTGCTCTCCGTCGTCCTCGTCGTGCTTGGGCTCGTCCTGATCGTCGAGACGGCGTTGCTCGGGGGTGGGATCGGGTTCGTGCTGGGCTCGCTGCTCGTCCTTGCCGGCGCGCTGCGCTCGTACACGACCCTCTCGACTCGGCCGAGAAGCTCGCGCGCACATGCCGTAGAGAGGCGCGGAGGAGCGCGGTGATAATGCTTCGGTGCGGAGAACGGGCGGCCATGCGCTAGCCAGATCACGCGGACGCTGAAGTGGCTCGGAAGCTGGCCGGCCTCCAGCGCGTTCTCGACGTCCCCTCGCTCGCGGCCGTGGCGTACGGCGAGATCGCGTCCTCCCTCTACTTCGCGCTCGGGGTCGTGGCGCTGTACGCCCTCGGGCTGACGCCGTGGGTCCTCCTCGCCGTGGGGCTGCTGTTCGTCCTCGTCGCGCTCTCCTATGCCGAGGGAACAGCGGCGTTTCCGGAGACTGGGGGAGCGGCGACATTCGTCCGCCGCGCGTTCAACGACCCGAGCGGGTTCCTGACCGGCTGGGCGCTTCTGCTCGATTACCTGATCGTGATCGCGCTCGCGGCGCTCTTCGTGCCGCACTACCTCGGCGAGGCCGTGGGCTGGCAGGAGCTGACCGACGCCCCGTGGGACGCGGTCGCCGCCGTCGGCGTCGTCGTCGTCGTTGCCGGCGTCCGCCTCGTCCACCGCCCGCACCTCTACCGGCTCGCGATCGCGCTCGCGGTCGTCGCGTTTACGACGCACGTCCTGCTGATCGCGCTCGGCTTCGCGCTGCTGTTCTCGACCGGCGCTCTTTCCGAGGGCATCGACCTCGGCACCGCTCCGAGCTGGAACTCCCTCGCCTTCGTGCTCCCGCTCGCCATGCTCGCGTACACGGGGCTCGAGACCGTGTCCAACCTCGCGGCGGAGGCGCGTGAGCCCGGCCGCACGCTCCCGAAGAGCCTCTTCGTCGGGATCGGGGCCGTCGTTGCGGTCTCCACGGCCGTGGCGGTCGTCGGCATCTCCGCCTACCCTGCGACGCCTCGGCCGGGCGCACCCGACCGTCTCGGGACCGATCTGGGAATCGAGTGGCTGCGGGCTCCGCTCGTCGGCATCGCCGCGGCCTTC
>JALZFG010000354.1 GCA_030861645.1 Actinomycetota bacterium | reverse complement strand
CGCTGGAGGCGGCGCTCGAGCGCGTGCGCGCCCAGGCCGAGGCGCTGGCACAGGCCGGCGCCGAGCTCCAGGAAGTGCTGCCGGCGAGGGTCGGCGAGGCGATCAGCGAAGGCGTGAGGGCGGAAGCCGCCTCCGTCGCCCGGCAGCTCGCGGAGACGAGGGGCCTATCCGCGCAGGCGATCCGGCGGCTCGAGCGGCTCGAGGGGGAGCTGAGGGCCGAGCGCCACGCGCGCGTGGACGATCTCGAGTTGCTGGTCGATCTGATCGCCTCGGGCTGGCGAGCGCTCGCGGCGCGTCTCGACCGGCTCGAGCGGTCGCCTGCCGCCCAGGACGACGCGGCCGCGTACGGGCCGAACGAGAATCGCGCCGGCGAGACGGTCTAGGTTCCAGCTGGCGCGCCGCGCCGCGGTAGCAGCAGCCGGAAGCAGCTGCCTCGTCCCGGCTCGCTCTCGAGCTCGATCCTCCCGCCGAGCGCAACCGCGAGCTCGCGCGCGATCGCGAGGCCGAGGCCGGTCCCCCGTCCGTCACGCGTCCAGAATGGGCGGAAGATTCGGTCTCGCTCCTCGCTGCCGATCCCGGGGCCCGTGTCCGCGACCGAGACCGAGACCGCCCCGTCGGTCGCCCGCATCACGAGCTCGACGCTTCCGCCGTCCGGCGTCCAGCGAAACGCGTTCGAGAGCAGGTTCGAGATGATCTGCAAGACACGGTCGCCGTCGGACACGATCACGGGGCGGCCGTCGAGGTCCTCGCGGTAGTCGATCCCGCGTCGGCGCGCCTCCTCGGCGTACGCCGCGTACACGCGGTCGAGCAGGCGGCCCATGTCGACCTCCTCGTGGCGGACGTTGAACCGGCGAGCGTTCAGCTTCGCGAGGTCGAGGACGTCGCCGACGAGGCGCTCGAGCCGGCCCGTCTCGGCGAGCAGGACGTTCAGCGACTCGGTGCGCGCCTCCTCGTCGGCGGCGACGCCCTCCCGGAGCGCCTCGATGTGTCCTCTGATCGCGGTCAGCGGCGTCCTCAGCTCATGCGAGACCGTCATCAGGAAGCCTCGCTCGCGCTCGTCCGCATCCTTCAGCCGTAAGGCCATCTCGCGGAAGCGCACCGCCAAGAGATCGATTTCCCCGCCGCCGGGAACGCTCGGAACCTCCACGTCGTAGCGCCCTTCCGCAACCTCGTCGGCGGCAGCCGAGAGCGCAAGCACCGGCTTGGTGATCCGGCGGGAGAGGTACCAGCCGAGCGCGGCCGCGACGAGGATGCCGGCGGCGAAGGCGAGCGCGAGCCGCCGGACCAGCGTCAGCCACCGCGCCTGCAGCTGCGACTTCGGACTTGCGACGACGAGCGCCCCGAACGTCTTGTCGCCGACCTTGACCCTCCGAGCGACGGCGAGGTAACGGGTGTTCGAGCCCGGCGCTGTGAACTCGAACTGGAGGCTGCCCCGGCGGCGAAGGCTCGGCCAATCGACGATCGTCGTCGGGAGCCGGCGGAGCGCAGTCGGCTGGTCGGGGAAGACGTCGATGCCGCGAGCGACCGGCGCGTAGAAGAGCCGGTCGCCCGTCGCGTCCTCAAGGTGGCTCGATGAGAACGCCTCGAACCCAGCCTGCTCGCCGTATAGGCGCGTGAGCCCGCGGGCCTCCCGGTGGAGCTGCGCATAGACCCGGTCGCGCGTGTAGTCCTGGAAGAGCTTGACCGCGATCGCGGTCGAGACGAGCCCGGCGACGACGACCCCGGCAAGGAAGAACGCCGGCAGCCGGAAGCGCAGCGACCGGAACACGACGCGAGGCTAGGAGGTCGGCACCGCGCTTCGCTCCGAAGCGACCTTGTAGCCGACGCCCCATACCGTGACGACGGGAGAGGCATCGCCGAGCTTCCGGCGGATTTGACGCACGTGGACGTCGACCGTCCGCGTATCGCCGGCGAACGTGTACCCCCAGACGCGCTCGAGGAGCTGATCGCGCGTGAGGACGAGGCCGCGGTGGTCGAGCAGCTCCCAAAGCAGGTCGAACTCCTTCGGCGCCAGCTGGACCTCCCGATCGCCGACCCTTACCTCCCGACGACCCGCGTCGACGACGAGGTCGCCGTGGCGGATCTGCCGCGTCTCGGGCCGCGACTCGCCGACGGCGGTTCGACGGAGGATCGACTTGACGCGCGCCACGAGCTCGCGCGGATTGAAGGGCTTCGTCAGGTAGTCGTCGGCGCCAACTTCGAGTCCGAAGATCTTGTCGACGTCCTCGTCGCGGGCCGTGAGCATCAGGATCGGGATGTCGGAACGCTGGCGGATGCGCCGGCAGACGTCGACACCGTCGATATCGGGAAGCATCAGGTCGAGGACGATCAAGTCAGGCTTCGCCTGGGCGACCTGCGTGAGCGCCTCCGCCCCCGTCGCCGCGCGCCTGACGGCGTAGCCCGCGTTCTTGAGGTAGAGCGCGACGAACGAGGCGATCGAGGCCTCGTCCTCGACCACCAGGATCGTCTGAGGGCTCCCGTCGGACACGAGCGCGCTAGCCCGGCGCGGCCTGCGTCGGCAGCTGCAGGGTCGTCGGCTCGTAGGGCAGCGGCTGGAAGTCGGCGCCGTTCAGCGAGTACACGCCCGTGTCCGATGAGCGATCGTCGCCGTCGAGCGTGGCGTTTCCGCGGCCGACAGCGCTGAGATCGACGCCCGCGCCTTCGATCCTCAGTCGGTAGAAGCCACCGACGAGGCGGAAGCGGATGTTCGGGCCGCTCACCTCCGTCACCCTGGACGTCTCTCGACGGAGCTTCCCTCCGAACACGATCGGGTAGTTCGCGTTGTTCGGGGTGGCATCGATGGCCACGATGCGGCCGGAATCGATGCGCCCGATGAAGCTGCCGCTTGCCGCGAGCTTCACCAGCCCGCGTCCGTCACGGACCGACAGCGTCCCGTCGGGCCGCGGACGGCGTACGGCGAACGCCGCCGGGATCCCGACCACGAAGACGAGGGCTCCGACGAGCAGGAGCAGTCGCAGCGAGCAGACTCGCATGGAAGGGAGTATCCAGCGACGAGGTGTGGCATGCATGAGCGGCTAGTTAGAAAAGTGTAAGCGCCGCGGGCAGGTAGTGGGCTACTTTGAATTTGCCCGCCGCTCGCGCGTCTTGCGGTAGCTGCCGCGCCTGACGGGCACGCGCTCAGCCGCTTCAAGCAGGCCGATCAGTTCGTCCAGATTCCAGACGTGATCCGTTCGAACGTTTCCGAGAGCGCTCAGGCATGCGTCGAGGATACCACGACTTCCCGCAGGCGCGGATGGTTGCTTTATCCCTCCGAGGTTTCAGCCTGGTCGCGCTGGCAACTGTCATCCACGGAGGGGTTCTCAGCTTTGGGGAACAGTTGAGCGCCCGCATAAGAAGCGGAAGGAGTAAGTGTGGCAACAGACAGACGGGGGACTCGACGGACGTCCCACTATCCCATTGAGACGAAGCCGTTCTTCCTGACCAGCGAGTTCGGCGTTCTCGTGCTGATGACGCTCGCGCTCTTTATCGCGAGCGCGGTCGTCGATGACCTCGACTCACGACTCGCCTGGATCCTCGGCAGTTCGATGGTCGGCGCGTACATCGTGAGCCGCGGCATCGCCAAGTCAGGCACAAAGAGCAGGTCCTACGATCCCCGCGAGGAATTCCTTGCGGAGCGGACGGACGAGGCATCTCGGCACGTTCGCACTCGAACCTAGAAGCTCGACAACGCCTGGTAGTCGCCTGTCGTTTGCGGTTCCCCAGCATCGGCAGGCGGCTACTTCGGCGTAGAGACCGTTATTGAAGCTCCCGCGCGAAGGGGCGGCTCTTTGCAAACAAACTGACCCACTACCCGCGGGCAGCGGGTCAATTCGAGATTAACCGCGGCGCCGGTTGCGCTGGGCGCCGCGCGCTTCGTCGCGCACAAAGACGGAAGGTTTTCACAGCTGACCACCACGACGATGATTTTGCTGAACGAGGTGCCGTCGATCTGGTACGCGTAGCAGCCCGGACGACGGAAGCGTTGTCGAGGCGAGAAACCGGAACCGTTCACTGGGGGCGAGCCCTGATCAACGCCCACTCGGCCACGCCAGCTCGCGCAAGTGCTCGCCGTACCCACGCGCGAATCTCGCAGCGCCGCGGCGACCAATCCGCGCCACGGACGAGAAGCGGCGCGTCGTACGTCCTCTCGACCGCCGAGGTGTTTTCTCCCGTGCCACCCGAGCCGGTCGGGCGGTGAGCCGATCAGCCCGAGTCGCTCGTGGCACCCGGCGGACACGGGGTGACGCATCACGGGCCGCGGGCCCGTCTATCTCAAGGGTGTCGCTGGCGCCGCGGGCGCGATGGTGAGACCGGACATCGCGCTCCTCGCTGAGGACGAGGAAGACGGAGCGGGCGACGCGGCGCGGCATCCGTAACTCCGCGTCGCGAAACCGCGAAGCCTGACCCGATCGCCGCAAGCACGAGGCGACAGCGGACGCGGCGAGCACACGTCGAATCTACTCGCGCTTTCGCAGTCGGAAAGCGCGCCTCTGGACAACCAAGCTGACGCGCTGCCCCGCTCGCGCTGGCGCCGTGATCGGCGCCGGCTCGCTCCACTACAGTCGAGGCGTGGACGAGCTCTTCGACTTCGCCGTGATCGTCCTCGTCGTGGCGGGCGGCTTCTCGCTCGCGCTCGTCGCGATCAAGCTGACCGAGCGGTTCCCGATTCCCGGGCCGGCCCTGTTCCTGATCGCCGCCGCGGTCGTCTCAGACCTCGTGCCGGAGCTCGGTGAGCACGTGTCGATCCGGAACGTCGAGCGAGTCGGCGTCGTCGCGCTGATCGTGATCCTCTTCGACGGCGGAATGCACGTCGGTTGGCGCCGCCTGCGCTCCGCCGCCGTGCCGATCGCGTTGCTCGGCGTCGTCGGGACGTTCGGGACGGCGGCGGGAATGGCGGTCTTCGCCCACTACCTCTTCGACTTCAGCTGGACGACGTCCGGAATCATCGGTGCCGCCC
>JALZFG010000101.1 GCA_030861645.1 Actinomycetota bacterium | reverse complement strand
CCCCCGCTCGTTCGCATCAGTGCGTGATGTACGGAACCCTGAGCTTTCGTCTCGAGATCTGCCTCTGCGCGGCCTTCATCTTCGCCATGACGCTCGCCGGAATCTTCCGCACCTTGTAGCGCTTATTGAGCTTCAGCGTGAAGCTCTTGATCCCGAGGTCGTATGGCTTCGCCTTGTACTTCCCGCGGGCAACGTCCTGTACGAGCTTCTTGAAGATCGGCTCGAGGTTGTACACGAGCGATCCGATCATGTTGCGCGGCGCGAGCCCGTTCATGTTGCCCACGTAGCCGAACCCGCTGAGGTTTCGCTGCTTGATCGCCTGGATCATCCCGCGGGAAGGCCCGTCCCCGCACGCGATGAACACGTCCGCCTTGCGGTCGGCCTGCGCGAGCGTCGCCTCCTTCGCCTTCGTGACGTCGTTCCAGTCGCCCAGATACGTCTTGAGCTCTCGGATATTCCTCTTGATGCGTTGCGCGCCTAGACGAAACGCCTCGACCTCCGCGTGGCAGAGGGGAATGTCCTGCCCGGCGGAGGCGCCGATCACACGCGTCTTCGTGACACCCGCGGCCAGCATCCCCGCGAGGTACGCCGGTAGGTAGATCGGTTCCTCGTACGTCGTGACGTTCCCCCGAACCTTGCCGCCACCGGCGTACGCGAACACGGTCTTCGGGAAGCGCGAGGCGATACGGAAGGCAGCGTCCTGCCACGCTGAATGGCCGATCACGATCTGAGCGCCCCTCGCCGCGTACTGCGCCATCAGCTGACTGACGCCGGCGGTGTCCTGCGGCGAGTTCGACGTGAAGGTCAGGTCGATCAAGCGCCGAGCTTGGAGCTTCTTCGCCGCTTCGTACGCTTGCTGGCACCAGGTCCGGTCGTTGATCGCGCACGGGAGGATCAGCGCGACCTTGACCTTCTTCGCCGACGCCGCGCGCTGCGCATCGTTCGTCGGCGTCTTGCTCAACGCGCCCGACGCGATTACGGAAACGACGACGACCGTCACGACGGCAAGCAGACCTACTTTCCATGCTGGTCTCATACTCTCCTCCGTTGCTCGAATGGACACTGAGATGAGGATCAGCCGTCTCCTAATCCCTCACCTCCTTCACAAACCCGAGCCCCAACGCAGACGGTTGAGCGTCCCGTCGTGACCACATCGTCGCGGCGACCATGACTACGAGCGTGATGAGGTACGGCAGAGCCTGGAAGAGCTCGTACGGGACTCCTGACTCGGTTCCTCCGCTTGAAGCTTGGATCCTGAGCTGAAGGGCGTCCGTGAAGCCGAACAGCAGCGCGCCGCCGAGGACGAGGATGGGATTCCAGCGGCCAAAGATGACGAGCGCGATCGCAACCCAACCTCGCCCAGCCGTCACGTTGAGCGTGAAGATGCCGATCTCGCCAACAATGAGAACGGCGCCGCCGAGGCCGGCGAGCGCGCCACAGACGAGCACGGCGAGCCATCGAACGCGGTCGACATGCACGGCGGCGGCGTCACCCGCCGCAGGGTTCTCGCCGACCGCCCGAACGTACAACCCAAAGCGTGTCCGGTAGAGCAGGACCCAGACGCTGAGCGCAAGGAGGAGCGACACGTAGATGAGCACGTTCTGGTTGAAGAGGACGGGGCCAACCCAAGGGATGGACCCGAGGACGGGGATCTCGACGGCGTGGAGGGGTGCGACTTGCGGCGACTTCGAAGAGAGGCTGAAGATCTTCTCGTAGGTGAAGGCGGTTATCCCCTGCGCGAAGATGACGATCGCGATGCCGTTGATTACCTGGTCGGTCTTGAGCGTCACGCTCAGAAACGCCTTCACCGCCCCGACAACTAGGCCGGCGCCGACGCCGGTAAAGACCCCAACGACGAGGTTGTGCGAGTAGTACGCGCCGAGGAACGACGCGAGCGCTCCCGACAGCATCATCCCTTCGAGACCGAGGTTCAACACGCCCGCGCGTTCGCAGAAGCACTCGCCGACGGCGGCGAGCGCGGTCGGCACCGCGAGGCGAAGGCCGGCGGCGAACAGGCTGACGGTGATGATCGATGACCAGTCCATCAGGCGCGTACCAGCCGATCGCCGATCAGCACGAAAACGACGAAGACACCCTGGATCGCGAGCACGACGGAGTAGGGAAGCGACTGAAACACGCTCATCGCCTGGCCGCCGACGACGAGCACGGCCATAAACAGCGACGCCAGC
>JALZFG010000285.1 GCA_030861645.1 Actinomycetota bacterium | reverse complement strand
CACTTCGGTCGCTTCGTCATCGACGTCGCCGCCGGCGAGACGTGGCAGCCGGCCGGGATCCTCGGTTTTGAGGTCGCGAACAAGCGCAGCCGGATCGCCAACCTCGGCGGGCTCGCGATCCATCCGGACTTCCGCGGCCGGCGACTGGCCGACGACGCGGCGCGCTGGCTCCAGCGGCACCTCCTCTTCGAGCTCGAGTACCACCGGCTGGAGCTCGAGTGCTACGGCTTCAACGAGCGCGCGATCAAACATGCCGAGCGGGCGGGCTTCGTCCGCGAGGGCATCCGGCGGAGGGCGTACTGGCACCACGGCGAGTGGGTGGACGGCGTCCTGTTCGGGCTGCTGCGCGAGGATCTGGAGGAGGAATCGTGAGCGACCGCGGTCTGGCGCAGGTCGGGCGCGGCCGCATGACGCGCACCGAAGCGAGGGTCTCGCGGGCGGACGATGGCGGTTCCTCGAGCGCGAGCCGGCGGCCGCGGGCGCTGCGGCTACACGAGGGCGAGCTGCCGATAGCTCTCGAGCCCCGAGACGCCGACCCCCACGAGGCGGAGGGGTCCGGGGCGCTCATCGAGCGCGCGGTCGAGGAGCGTGCAGGCGAGCTCGCCGATCCGCGGCCCGTCGGCGATGCCGACGGGAACGGATGTCGAGCGGGTGCGGAGCGAGAAGTCGGCGTAGCGGAGCTTCGTCGTCACCGTGCGCGCGCTCTGACCGGACTCGCTCAAGCGCTCCGCGACGCGATTCGCCATCTGCCGGAGCTCACCGCGAAGGCGGACGCGGTCGCGCACGTCCTCGGCGAACGTCTCCTCCTGGCTGATGGAGGCACGCTCGGTCTCGGTCTCGATCGGGCGGGGGTCGACTCCCCGCGCGCGGTCGCGCAGCAGGAGGCCGAGCCTACCCGGCAGGAGCCGGGCGAGGTCGCCGTCTGCGAGCGCCGCTAGGGCGCCGATCGTCGTCACGCCCGCGGCTCGCAGCCGCGCCTCGGCGCGCGGGCCGACGCCCGGTAGCAGTCGGATGTCGAAGCGGGCGAGGAACGCCGCCTCCCTTCCCGGTGGGACGACGGTGAGCCCAGCCGGCTTTCTCCGGTCGCTCGCCACCTTCGCCACGACCTTGCAACTCGCGACACCGAGCGACGCCGAGAGGCTCGTCGCGCCGCGCACCGAAGCCTGCACCGCTTCGGCGACCGCGCGCGCGGCAAGGAAGTCGGGAGCGACGTCGTCGAGCGCGAGGTAGCCCTCGTCCACGCCCGTCCGCTCGACGACGGGTACGACCTCGCGGACTGCCGCCCAGACCGCTCGCGAGTAGGTCGCGTACAGGCTCTTCCGCGGGCGAAGGAAGACGGCGTGCGGACAGCGGCGCAGTGCCTCGGCCGAGCTCATCGCCGAGCGGATGCCGAACCGACGAGCAACGTAGTTCGCGGTGGCGACGACGCCGCGACCGCGAGGGTCGCCGCCGACGATTAGAGGGACGCTCCGCAGCTCCGGTTGCTCGAGCTCTTCGACCGCGGTGAAGAACGCGTCGAGATCGAGGTGCGCGACGATCACGGCCGTAGCGTACGGCGCAGTCTTGACACAGAGCCGTCGCAGTCACGTAACGGTTTCCGCGCTACGTTCGCCGCATGACACCTACGCCAGTGACGCCATGGGGACCGGCGACGCTCCTCGAGGAGCTCACGCTTCCGCAGCGCGCGGGGGAGAAGCGCTTCGCCGCCGTCATCCAGCTGCTCGAGCGGGAGTCGGGGGAGCAACTCGTTCGCTTTGCGTATTCGACCGGCGGAACCGCCCGGCGCGGTCCCGTGACGCTGAGGCTGCACGACATCGAGCGGCTTCGTGCGGCCCTGGCCGACCATCCGGGACTCGCCCACGCGCTCGGGCTCGAGGCACGTGACTAGGCGAGCGCGGGGTCAGGCGCCGACGAGCGCGCGCTCGCTCGCGGCATCGACGAGCGAAGCGAGGATGAGGCCGCCGTCCAACGAGCCGAGCAGCGGATCGACCGCGTGCTCTGGATGGGGCATGAGCCCCATGACGTTGCCGTCGGCGTTGATCACTCCGGCGACGTCCGCGACCGAACCGTTCGGATTCTCCCCGTCGGCATACCGGAGGGCGATCTGACCCGCGGCGGAGAGCTCGGACAGGAGCTCGGGGCCGGCGAACCAGCGGCCGTGCCCGTGTTTCACCGGCATCGTCAGCCGCTGCGCGGGGGTGCACCGGCGCGTGAACGGCGTGTCATTTCGCTCGAGACACAACTCGACGTCGCGGCACACGAAGGTCAGCGAGAGGTTCGGGAGCAGCGCGCCTGGGAGCAGTCCGGCCTCGCACAGAATCTGGAACCCGTTGCAGATCCCGAGGACGAGTCCTCCGTTCCATATGAACGCGACGACGGCGTCCATCGCGGGCGCGAAGCGCGCGATCGCGCCGCACCGGAGGTAGTCGCCGTAGGAAAACCCTCCCGGAAGGAGGACCGCCCCGATGCCACGCGGCAGCCGACGATCCTGGTGCCAGACGAGCAGCGGCTCGGCGCCGAGCGCCTCGAGCGCCCATGCCGCGTCTCGATGGTCGTGTGACCCGGGGAAGACGATCACGCCGATCCGTGCGGCAGCTCGGTCACGCGGCTTCTCGCGCGTGGAAGCTGTTTCTCCCTGCGGCTGCACGCCTCGCTAGCCTGCTGCCCGCCGCCGCTCGCCGCCGTCGCTCCCGCGAGTCTCCGGTCGCGAGGCGAGCAGAATCTCGTGGGTTTCGATCAGCGGGTTCGCGAGCAGCCGCCTGCACATCTCGTCGAGCTGCTCACGGGCCTGATCCGCGCTCTCGCTGTCGAGCTCGAGCTCGACGAGCCGCCCGACGCGTGCCCCGCGGACCGCGAAGCCGAGCGCCCGCAGCGATTCCTCGACGGCCTGTCCCTGGGGGTCGAGAATCTCCGCCTTCGGCCGCACAAGCACCAGCGCCCTCACGTCGCCAGCACCACCTCGGGGTCGAGCAGGTACTCGGCGAAGTCGAGGTCGGTCAGGCGCTCGAACGCCTCCAGGTAGCGCGCGCGCGTCCCGGCAACGATCTCGCCGGGGAGGGGCGGTCCCGGCGGTGTCTTGTCCCAGCCGAGGGACGCGGCGTAGTCGCGCGCGAACTGCTTGTCGAACGACGGCTGCGGCCGCCCGCGCTCGTACTCGTCGGCGGGCCAAAAGCGCGCCGAATCGGGCGTGAAGAGCTCGTCGCCCAGGACGAGCCGGCCCTCGCCGTCGATCCCGAACTCGAACTTCGTGTCCGCGATGATGATCCCGCGCCCGGCCGCGTAGTCCGCCGCGAAGCGATAGAGCTCGAGCGAGACCCGCTCGAGCTCGCCGGCCAGCTCGACGCCGACGCGCTCGGCGGTCTGCTCGCGGGTGAGGGGTTCGTCGTGTCCCATCCGCGCCTTCGTCGTCGGCGTGAAGATCGGCTCCGCGAGCCGGTCCGCCTCGCGAAGATCGTTCGGCAGCGAGCGCCCGCAGACGCTGCCGCTCTCGCAGTACTCCTTCCAGCCCGAGCCGGCGAGGTAGCCGCGGACGACGCACTCGATCGGCAACATCTCGAGCCGCAGGCAGACGCTCGACCGGCCGTCGGGGCACAGCCCGAGAAGGTGGTTCGGCACGACCGCGCGCGTTTGCCGGAACCAGAACGCGGACAGCCCCGTCAGCACTCGCCCCTTGTCGGGGATCTCCGTTGGGAGCACGACGTCGAACACCGAGATGCGGTCGCTCGCGACGAGGAGGACACGCGCGTCGTCGACCGAGTACAGCTCGCGGACTTTGCCGCTTCCGACGTGCGTGGCGGTGTCAGGCATGCACGGGCTCCTTCGCGGTCGCGGCGAGCCCCGTCATTCGATCGACAACCGCGTCGGCGTGGCGGAGCGCGTCCGCGAGGTCGAACGCGCGCGAGAGCGCCGGCGCGTCCAGCCGTGCGCGGACGTCCGGGTCGGCCTCGACGACGGCTCGGAAGTCGAGGCCCTCCTCGTGGGCGCGCTGCGCGCTCCGCTGCACGAGTCGGTACGCGTCGTCGCGCGACGCACCGGCGCGAATGAGCGCGAGCAGGATGCGCTGGCTAAAGACGACGCCGCCGGAGGACGCGAGGTTCGCGCGCATGCGGTCGGCATCGACGACGAGCTCGTCGACGAGCCAGGCGAATCGATCGAGCATGTAGTCGAGGGCGAGGAATGCGTCGGGGATGACGATCCTCTCCGCGCTCGAATGCGAGATGTCGCGCTCGTGCCAGAGCACGACGTTCTCCAGCCCGACGGCGGCGTGGGAGCGGACGACGCGCGCGAGGCCGCAGAGCCGCTCGGCGACGACCGGGTTCTGCTTGTGCGGCATGGCGGATGAGCCCTTCTGGCCCCGCGCGAAGGGCTCTGCGACCTCGCCGACCTCTGTTCGCGCAAGGTGGCGGATCTCCGTCGCACAGCGCTCGATCACCGCCGCGCAGAGCGCGAGCGCCGAGAGGAGCTCCGCGTGGCGGTCGCGCGGGACAACCTGCGTCGAGACGGGCTCCGGCACGAGGCCGAGCCGCTGGCAGGCGATCCGCTCGACCTCGGGATCGCCCGTTCCATAGGTGCCGACGGCGCCCGCGAGCTTTCCCACGCGGCACTCCTCGAGCGCCCGCGCGAGCCGCTCCCGGGTGCGCGCGAGCTCGAAGGCCCAGCCGGCGAGCTTGACCCCGAACGTCGTCGGCTCCGCGTGGACTCCGTGCGTCCGCCCCACCATGGCGGTGTCGCGCTGCTCCTCGGCCCGTCGAACAACGGCGGCGAGCACGCGCTCGAGGCCGTCGAGCAAGAGCCGACCGCCATCCCGCAGCTGAAGCGCCAACGCGGAGTCGACGACGTCCGACGAGGTCAGTCCGTAGTGGAACCAGCGTCCGTCCGCGCCGAGCGTCTCTGCGACGGCGTCGATGAAGGCGGCGACGTCGTGGTGCGTGACCGCCTCGAGCTCGCGGACACGTTCCGGCGAGGGTGCTGCGGCCGACGCGGCGATCCGCTCGAACGCCTCCCGGGGGACGCCGCCGACCTCACTCCACGCCTCGAGTGCGGCAAGCTCGACCTCGAGCCAGCGCGCGAGCTTGCTCTCCTCCGACCACACCTTGGCCATGGCGGGGCGGGAGTAGCGAGGGATCATGCGGGCGATTCTAGGAACGAGATCGGCGATTTCGCCCGCGCTCGCCGGGAGAAGTCCCCGTCTCGCGAGGCAGAGCGGGGGGAGCGGAGGCCGTCGAAGCGGGAGTCGGCGGAAGAGTGCGCCGGGCGTCGGGGGAAGATTGCGGCGGGCGGCGACGGGTATCAGGGGGATGTGAGCGAGCAGCGGGACCGACTCGAGCGGGCGCACCGCCTGGCCGGGCGCGGCCGCTCGGCGGAGACGCCGCTCTTGGCTCACGTCGGCGTCATCGTTGCCGTCGGCGTTCTCGTCGGGACGATGCTGCTGGTCGCGTTCCTGCTCTGGTTCTTCCTGCGGTAGCGGCTCGCTTGAGCTCGTGAGCGTCACGCTGCGAGGATCCTGGCGGCGAGCAGGGCGGCGTTACGGGCTCCGTCGACCGACACGCAGGCGACGGGGACACCGGGCGGCATCTGGACGATCGAGAGAACCGCGTCGAGACCGTCGAGGACGCCTTTCGCCGACCGGAGCGGAACGCCGATCACGGGCAGGTCGGTGTGCGCAGCCAGGGCGCCCGGGAGCGCGGCGGCCATGCCAGCGCCGGCGATCAGGACGCGAAGGCCGCGCTCGCGGGCGCGCTTCC
>JALZFG010000074.1 GCA_030861645.1 Actinomycetota bacterium | reverse complement strand
AACCGCGAAGCGAGCTCACTGCGCTCCGTCGTCCTGCTGTCCGCGCAGTTCCCGGGAAGCCGGAAGCGCGCTTAGACAGCTTGATTCGTCGTCACCCCCACGACGCGGTCGCGCGCGAATGGCCTGAGATGGCCCGGCGAGGCGCCACCCTGTCCGTCGTGCCGGGTCCGCTCGCGGACGCGCTGAAGCTGGCGCTGGCTCTTCCAGCGCGCAGCTCGGGCCAGGGTCGTTGCGCAACGCGAGATCGTCTCGTCCCTGGAGGAGGCGCTCGACGCGCGTCGCCAGCGGATCATTCTCAGCCACTCATCTGTCAACTAGGCCAAATGGGGCGCGCTGATCGCCCTCGCCGTCCTGACGCTGTTCGCGATCGCCTTCGTCCATAGCGAGAACCGATTGACTACGGCAATCGCGATGGGACTCTTCGCGTCGGCCGCGGCCGTGTGCATCGTGATGATCGCTGCCCAGGATCGGCCGTCCGCGGGACCGTTTCGCGTTCGCCCGACCGTGCTCGTGCAGGTCGAGCCGACGCAGCGGTGACGTGCACGGTCGGGTTCCGGCGCGGGACCAGCCGCCGCGCGTTCAAGTGTCCTCGAGCAGCAGCTGTCGCGTTTTACTGACGAGATCTCGTCGGTCACCCCGACCGAGCGCGTCGGGCGCACCAGTCGTATGCCGCACCGTAGCGACGCGCGGGTACGCGGAGGCGGGATATTCACCTGAAGAACGCGCGGCTTTTGCAGGCGTGCGCCCGGATCCCAACCGCTAGATGAAGCCGGCGTCGGCGGCACGCTCGAGGAGGTACGTGCCCCTGGAGGCTGCGAACTCGTCAACCTTTTCGCCGCCCGCGTAGAGGAGCGTGTACGGCAAGAAGTCAACGTTGCGCAGCCACGGATTCTCACGCTTGAACCGGCGACACCCCGGCTGCGTGAGCACGAGCTTGCCGACGACCAAGTCGCCGAGCGCCCCCCGTTCCTGCAAACGGCGGACCTCGGCCTCGTAGGCGGCGCAATTGTCGCAGTCGTCCTTCGCGAGCACAAGCGCTCCGCGCGGAGCGTGGACAACTCGGTCGAGCGTGTCGTCGTCGATGTACAGCACCGAGCCGGCACTCATTGGGCGGACGCGCCGGCGAGCCGTTCCTGGACGATGTCGGAGAAGTCGCGCTTCGTCGGGTCGGACTGCTCGACTGCTGCTTGAAACTCCTCCCAGCTCAACGCCAGCAGCTCGACGTCGTCGTTCGCGCGGACCGTCGCCGTCCGCCTCGTCTCCGCAAGGATCCCCACCTCGCCAAAGAACCGGCCCGGTCCGTGGGTCGCGAGCTGAACCTCCTCACCCTCAGGGGTGCGGCGCGCGACCTCGACCTCGCCTCGCATGATCACGTAGAAGCGGTCCGCGGGATCGCCCTGCGCGATGATCGTCTCACCTGCCGGGACCGACACCTTCTCGGCGCGCTCCGCGAGCGCGTCGAGGCTCGGACCGACGAGGTGCGGGAAGACCTTCGCGAGCCAATCGTCCTCGCTCGTGAGCGTCGCCTCGCCTGCAGTCCAATCGGCGGGACAGAGGGCGCCGGTCCGAAATGCGCGAAGAGTCCGGAGCACCTCGTCGACGCTGCGGCCGACGTCGTGCTCGTTGATGCTCATATGCACGAGGACGCCGGTCGGGTCGATGATGAAGGTGCCGCGATGCGTTGCCCCGTCCGGAAGCAGAACGTCAAAGGAACGGGCAAGCTCGTGAGCCGTGTCGGCAATGACGGGGTAGCGGACCTCCGCGAGACGCGGGTCCGACTCGAACCACGCTTTGTGGCTGAAGTAGCTGTCGGTGCTCGCGCCAAGAACAACTGCCCGTTCACGGACGAAGTCGTCATGGCGCTCTGCGAACGATGCGAGCTCGGTTGGGCAGATGAACGTGAAGTCACGCGGGTAGAAGAAGAGGACACGCCAGCGGCCAGGATCGCTCAGGAGTGAAAACTCGCGTGGGCCGCGCTCACCGCGGACGTAGGCTTGGACGGTCTGGTCGGGGACGGGCTCGCCGATTCGGACGGCCATGGCTACCTCCTTCAGATTCGGCTGCGTTCCGTGAGCTGTGGCGGGAAGGATAGGCCGCGTTGGCGCCTCGTGAAAGTGGACTAGACCCTTGCGCGAGCTTTCGCCCCTCTCCTCAAGACGGACTGCGCACAGGGCAGCGCTCAGCGTGACCGGCAGCCGGCCGTGTTCCTTCCGAGGCGGTGTTCGTCCGCGTTCGGCGGCGTTGCACACAGCTCCGTGCAGCACACTCCCAATCAGAAATCATCGCGATGATCAGTCGGACACACGCCATGAGCTGAGCCAGAGGGCTTTTCAGAGCAAGCTCCCGATCGAACGCGAAGCTCGCTTAGCGGAGCCTTAGAGAGGACTGCGAGCCCAGCGCCAGGAGCAGCACGTGACTCTGAACCGACGAGCGCCCGAGTCCGGCGCCTTAGCGCTGTGCGTCCTGCGGCGACCAGCCGTCGCGATACTCGATCTTGGGCGCGAACTCCCGCTGGACACGGGCGACGAACCGGGCCATGGCGCTGTCGCGCGCTGTCGCAGTCAGACCGCGCACGATCGCCTGCTCGACGCTCGGCGGAGGCAGGTTTCCAGCCCGCGCCCGCGGCGTCGGGTACGAGGAGCGGTGGCTTCGGTAGTAGGCGATCACCTCCGACCGCGGCACGCGCACGTTCCGCGTGACCCGCGCGTGAAGCGCCTGGTAGAGGAGCTGCGCGCGCGCGGTCTCGCGGGTCTGCTCCCCGAGGGCCTCCTCGTCCTCCTCGCCCTCGTCTTCGCTCTTCCGGCGCGCTGACTCCGGGCCCTCGAGCCGCGCCGCGAGCTCCTCGACCGCGTCCTCATCGACGGTCACGCCGAGCTGCCGTGCCTTCTGCTCGAGCATCTCACGCTGGACGAGCACCTGCAGAGCCCCGACCTCC
>JALZFG010000218.1 GCA_030861645.1 Actinomycetota bacterium | reverse complement strand
CAGTCAGATTGAGCGCGGCAAGACGCGCCCGACGAAGGAGACAATAGAGTGGCTCGCACGTCGCCTCGGCGTCGATCCCAGTTTCCTCGCACAGGGAGTATCGACCGACGAGCGCGAGCGCGTGGAGACCGCGCTCGCCCGCGCCGCCGCTCTCAGTGAGTCGGACCGCTTTTCGGACGCGTTGGTCGAGTACGACAAGATTCGCGCCGCCGTTCTCGCGACAGGCTCGCCTCAACTGGAAGTGCGGATGCTCGCCGGTGAGGCATGGGCAAGAATGCGTGAGGGCGACGTTAGAGAAGCGCTCGTCTTGCTGGAGCGCGCTCGAGAGCTCGTAGAGGGAGGCGAGTTCTCCGATGTCGAACGCGCAGAGATTCTCTACCGACTGGGTGCTTGTCGCTACAAGCTGTCCAGCATCTCGACAGCGTCAGCACTTTTCAACGAGGCCTTGACCCTGGCGGAGTCGTCGGGACTTCCGTGCGACGACCTCCGATCAAGAATTCTAAGTGCTCGCTCGCGCTGTTTTCGTCGACAGCGAGACTGGGAGGCGGCGCGCGAGGACGTTGAGCGTGCTCTCGAATTGGCGCAAGGGATGCGTGATAAGCGGGCGCTTGCTGAGGTCTACTTTCAAGCTTCACTCATCGCCGAGCGAAACGGCCACTGGCTTCGCGCCCGGCGTTTCGCCGAGCAGTCAAAGACCTACTACGAGGAGCTCGCCGATCGGGCAAACGTCGGCCGTCTTCTTAACAACTTAGGAGGCCTGAGCTTCCTGCTAGGAAGACCAGAAGACGCGGAATCGAATTTAAAGGAAGCATTCACTGTTGCGCTTGATATGGGAAGCGACGTTGATGCTGCATATGCGACATCTTCCCTAGCTCAGGTTCATCTTCGGACGGGCCGAGCCGAGTCGGCCGAACAACATGCACGGCATGCGCTCCGGCTACTCGCCGATCGCGTCGATCTCCTAGAGGAGATCGGCAATGCTCAACTCGTCCTTGGGCGTGCTCTCCTCGACCAGCGCCGGTTCAGCGAAGCTGAGGAGATGCTGCACGCTGCCGACCAAAGCTTCGAGCAGTTGCCATCGGTAAGTCACCGAGCAGCCGTTTGGCTGGCACAAGGAGATATCGCTGCACAACGTGGCGAAGATCGGATAGCCGCACACCTGTATCGAAAGGCTGCTGAGGCTCTTCAGGACTTCCACTTCTAACGTACGAAGGGAGGTGAAGGAATGAAGGCACAGCTCGTGTTTCTCGTATTTGTGGCTTGTCTGGTCGCGTACTTCCTCGCGACGATCATTGAGCCTTGCGGTTTTCATGATGGCGGTTGGTAAGCGAGCAAGACCTGCGGCAAGTGGTGCTTCGCTGAACAGTTCTTGCTGCCCGCGCCGAAGCACGCGGTACTGGGTCAACGCCGGGTCTTCGTCGTGGCGTGCGGGATAGCAGACGCCTGCCCTCCGGCGGACCTTGCGGTGCCACCCGAACGCCCGGGGCTGCGCGCGTTCGCGTGAGCTACGCCGTTTGTCGCTTCTGGGTGACCACCCGGCCGTCGCCGCTTGCGGCAACCCCCGCGTGTATGCGATAACACTCACTTCAAAACGTAAAGTGAGAGGAGGGTCATGGCCGAGAACGGCTATGCGAAGCCGGTCCTCGTCACGACGACGTGGCTAGCGGAGCACCTGAACGACTCGTCCTTGCTGGTTGCTGAGGTCGATGAGAACCCCGAGCTGTACGACGAGGGGCACATTCCCGGCGCGATCAAGCTCCACTGGCGAGAGGACCTTGAAGACCCGGTCGAGCGCGACCTCGTCGACAAGGCGACGTTCGAGGGGCTGATGGGCGAGCGCGGGATCTCGAACAACACGATGCTCGTTTTGTACGGCGACAAGAACAACTGGTTCGCCGCTTACGCGTGCTGGTACCTCAAGACCTACGGGCATGACGACGTCCGCATCCTCGACGGCGGGCGCCAGAAGTGGATCGACGAGGGCCGAGAGCTGACGACGGAAGAGCCTTCGTTCTCGCCTGTCAGCTATACCGCAAAGGAGCGCGACGAGTCGATCCGGGCGTACCGCGACCAGGTGCTGTCGTGGCTTAGCCAACAGAACCACGCGCTCGTCGATGTGCGTTCGCCGGCCGAGTACTCTGGCGAGCTGATCTCACCGCCGGGGTACGAGCAGGAGGGCGCCCAGCGCGCGGGGCATATTCCGACTGCCGTCTCCGTCCCCTGGGCGAGCGCAGTCCGGGACGACGGGACGTTCAAGCCGGTGGAAGAACTGCGCGAGCTCTACGGCGAAAAGGGGGTTGCCGCCGATAACGCTGTAACCGCGTACTGCCGGTTTGGCGAGCGCAGCGCGCACACGTGGTTCGTCCTGAGGGAGCTCCTGGGCTACAAGGACGTCCGCAACTACGACGGCTCGTGGACGGAGTGGGGCAACCTCGTCGACGTGCCCATCGAGAAGGGCTCGTAGCGTCCGAGGAGCAGCTGTCGTCAACGCTGTGGGCTTTCGACCCCGACCTGCGGGACGGTGGGCCGAACCTATCCTGGCGCTTAGAGGAGTGCTCTTCCGGGTTCGGTTAGGCGCGCCTGCAGGTCCTGTGCGCTGCGATTTGACGGGGTGTGAGCCGGCCCGAAGCTAGAG
>JALZFG010000212.1 GCA_030861645.1 Actinomycetota bacterium | reverse complement strand
CGCGACCGGACGGCGCCAGCACGGTCACGTCGTTTCCGAGCGCACGCAGCCCGGCCGCAACGCCGGCCACGTGCTCGTTCACGTCGTGCGGCTGAGACCAGGAGAACGGCGTGACAAGGCAGACGCTGAGCGCCATTCCGGCGAGTCTAGCCCGGTGGCCGACGCTGGACCGAGGCTGGGAGCAGGCGCTCTGCGACCGGTGCGAGGAGCCAGCCGGCCGCCATCACGATCGCGAGCACGGCGAGTGCCTTCCCCGCGGACTCGCCGTCCGAGTCCCGGTGGACGAGCGCCGTCGCGAGCGAGGCCCCCGCGAGTGCGCATGCGGAGACGGCCGGGAAGAGCGTTCGCAGGAGGCGCGGTTCGGCGGTGACAAGGGGGAACGTCGCGACGGCGAGCGTTGCGGTAACCCAGACGAGCGCCGTCGGAAGCGTTATGGCGGCGTCGTTCGCCCCGTGTCCAAACTCCCCCTTCCAGGCGGCGACCATGAAGAGCGAAAGCTCTCCCGCCGCCGCGACGAGCACCGCGACACCAAGCGGCGCGAGTCGGCGCCGGATGAGCAGCTCGAGCCCCGCCGTCGCGGCGGCGCCCGAGAGGAAGACGCCGACGAGCGCGAGGATGACCCGGCCCTCGGTCTCGCTCAGCTCGCCGCGGAGAACAGCGACGATGGCGGCGGTCGCGGCGCCGGTAAGCGTGAGAGCGAGCCCGTGAAGAAGATTCGCCGGAGCCCCGCCGCGGTCATGCCTCGATTGGCTCCCGAGCCGTCCGCCGGTTCTGCTCGATGAACTGCTCGACGGCGTCCCGCGCCTCGTCGTCCGGGATCTGCCGCGGCGGCGACTTCATCAGGTAGGCGCTCGGCGCCTCGAGCGCGCCCGCGATCCCGTTGTTCAGGGCGAGCTTCGCGAGCCGGACGGCGTCGATGACGATTCCGGCCGAGTTCGGCGAGTCCCATACTTCGAGCTTGAGCTCGATGTTCAGCGGTACGTCGCCGAAGGACGAGCCCTCCATCCGGACGTACGCCCACTTGCGGTCCGTCAGCCACGGCACGTAGTCCGACGGCCCGACGTGGACGTTCCGCTCGCCGAGGTCGTAGTCGAGCATCGACGTGACCGCGTTCGTCTTCGAGATCTTCTTCGACTGCAGCCGGTCCCGCTCGAGCATGTTCAGGAAGTCCGAGTTCCCGCCAACGTTCAGCTGCATCGTCCGGTCGAGCCGCACGCCCCGCTCGCGGAAGAGGCGTGTCAGGACACGGTGCGCGATCGTCGCGCCGACCTGCGACTTGATGTCGTCGCCGACGATCGGCACCCCGCGCTGCTCGAACCGGCGCTGCCAGTACGCCTCACGCGCGATGAAGACGGGCATGCAGTTCACCATCGCGCAGCCGGCATGGAGGATCTGCTCCGCGTACCACTTCGTCGCCTCCTCCGATCCGACGGGCAGGAAGTTGACGACGACGTCGGTTTGCGTCTCCTCGAGCAGGCCCACGACGTCGTCGGTCTCCCCCGGCGCCTTCTCGACGACGCCGGTGAGGTACTTGCCGATCCCGTCGTGCGTCATGCCGCGCGAGACGGTCACGCCCGTGTGTGGGACGTCGGCGAACTTGATCGTGTCGTTCGGATGCGCCCAGATAGCGTCCGCGAGGTCCCTGCCGACCTTGTCCTTCGTAACGTCGAAGGCTGTCGTGAACTCGATGTCACGGACGTGATAGCCGCCGAGGTCGACGTGCATCAATCCCGGAACAAACTGCTCCGGATCAGCGTCCTTGTAGTACTCGACGCCCTGCAGGAGCGCGTTCGCGCAGTTGCCGACGCCGATGATCGCGACGCGGACGCGATCCTGGTCCCGCGGACGCTTTCCGTTGGTCGATTCCATGGCTTCCTTTCTCCGACTGCGTCGGGTCGACATTCCGAGCCGATCGGCGAGCGTCTCGACGATCAGCTCGTTGGCGTTTCGCCGCCGCTCGGACGCTCGCCGCTTCAGCTTGGCCGAGAGCTCGGGCGGCATCCGGAGGATGACGTCGCCGCTCTCGCCAGGGGGGGCGCCGTGGCGACCGGAGGGCTGGAAGGGGACGGCAAAGCGCGAGGCGAGGATCCCGACCGCGACGTCGTTCAGGTTGCTGCGCCGCCGGACGACCTCCTCGGCCAGCCTCCGTTTGAGCTCGCCCGGCATCCGGACGAGGACTTCTTTGCGCTTCGTCGCCATCCGTGTGATTCGCTGCGGTCCTGCTAGCGCAGAAGCGCTAGCAACGCGATTGTACTACTGGTCTCGCTGCAGCTGCGCACGAACGTGCAGCACGCGCTGCACGACGGTGATCCACGCGGTCGCGGTCAGGAGGTAGATCGCCCAAGGCAGGAGTCCCCACGGCGCCACCGCGAGCCCGATCGCGATCACGACGACGCGCTCCGCGCGGCTCCCGAGGCCGACATCGCCCTTCAGCCCGAGCGCCTCAGCGCGGGCGCGCGTGTAGCTGACGAGGAACGATCCGACGACGGCGGCGAAGGTGAACGCGAGCGCGACCTCGTCGCCGTGGCGCATGAAGACGAGCCCGATCGCGCCGAGGACGAGGGCTTCGCTGATGCGGTCGGTCGTCGAGTCGAGGAACGCGCCGAACGGCGTCCCGCGGCCGCTGCGCCGCGCGAGCGCGCCGTCGAGGATGTCGAGGATCGACCCGACGACGAAAACGGCGCTCCCGAGGTAGTAGAAGAGGATCTCGCTTCGGTACTCGAAGTAGACGAGGATCGCGGCCGCCGCGCACAGAGCGACGCCGCTTGCCGTCAGCGCGTCGGGCGAGAGCCGCGTTCGGGCCAGGGCGGTGACGGAGCGCGCCGCGAGGCGCCGGACACCTCCCGTGTAGCCTTCCTTGACGCGCTCGAGCGCGGCCTGGCGGGCCAACGCGTTCTACGCCGCGGGCGTCGCTCGGCGGCGGAGCGCCGGCCGGTAGACGATCGTCGCGGCGATCCCGACGACGATCATTCCCGCGACGACGTCCAGCCAGAAGTGGTTGCCCGTCGCCATCACGCAGAACCAGAC
>JALZFG010000191.1 GCA_030861645.1 Actinomycetota bacterium | reverse complement strand
TGCCGAAGAAGATGTCGGTGGCATCGCCGGAGAAGTTCGTCGACTTGTTCAGCGTGACGACGAAGGTGGCGCGCGCCTTCGGGAGGTAGAACATCGCGCTGTTGAAGCCGAAGATCGCGCCGTTGTGACCGACGAAGCCGGCGATGTTGAACGCACCGAGCCCGTAGCCGATGTATGGGCCGCCCGGGTTCGGAATCTGGCGGAACTGGAGCTGAGCGCGGTGGGTTGCCCGTTTCAGCAGCCTGCCGGTCGCGAGCGCCCTGGCCCAGATCCGCAGATCGCCGAGGGTGGAGATCATCGCCCCGGCGGTCCAGGCGAGGTTCGGGTTGATCGCGGTGAAGTCACGCAGCGGCCCTCTGCCGTTGTGTCCGGCGAAGTAGCCGCGGGCGAAAGGCCTCGGGATCGGCGGCCTGGTCGGAAAGCTCGTCTGCCTCATGCCGAGGCGATCGAGGATCTGCGCCTTGATCACCTTCTCCACCGGGCGCCCGGTCAGCTTCTCGATGATGAGGCCGAGCAGAATGTAGTTCGAGTCGGAGTAGCTCACCCGCTCGCCGGGCGGGAAGTCCGGCCCGTGCTTCTTCACGATCGCGATCACCTGCTTGGGACTCCAGTTCGCGAGCCGGTTGCGATCGAAGCGCCTCGTGAACCCGTCGTCCCTCGTGTAGTCATAGATCCCGGCCGTCATCCCGAGCACCTGGCGGATGGTGATCTCGTCGCCGTTCGGGATTCCCTTGACGAACTTGTCGAGCCGGTCGTCGAGGCCGAGCCGGCCGCGGTCGACGAGCTGGAGAACGGCGGTTGCCACGAAGCTCTTCGTGATGCTCGCGATCCGCACGTGGAGATCGGAGCGCATCGATGCACGCGTGCGGCGGTTTGCGATACCGAACGACCGCACCCAGGTTCCGCGACCGGGGACCCAGACGCCGACGCTTACCCCCGGAATCCGTTCCTTGGCCATTTGCTTCCTGACGACCGACGTGAACGCCTGCACGTCCTTCCCGCCGAATTTCGCCTCGGCGTGGGACCCAGTGGGCTCGGTGGTCGCAGTACGCGCGGCAGAGGCCGCCGCTATCCCTGCCAGCGCAACCGCGAGCACGACCGCTGCGATCAGCGCCCGCCGCGCGGAGGGAGCACGAGGGTGTGCAGCAGGCGGGCGGCGTCGCCTCACCTCCGGTCGAGAAGACCCTAGCTGCGGCAGAGCGAACACCCTCCCCTCGGTCGAGCAGCGCGGCGCCACCACCGTAGCCGCTTGAGGGGGCGGAAGCAAGGCGATCGACCGCCACCGGCGCAGCCGGCCGATGGTGCGACGGTCCCTACTCCTCGCGTCGTTGCGAGACAGAGTCAGGCTTCTTGTCGCGCGCGATCGAGGTCGATCAGCTCGTAGGTGAGAACAACCGCGGCAACGGCGGCGATCGGGGTGACCACGACGCCCACCGCGGCCGCTGCCGCCCAGTCCCCGAGGAGCGACTCTCCAACGACCCAGAGCGAGCCGTCCTGCGCAACCGACGTCAGCAGGTCGCTGCCGATGTACACGACGCCGAGAAGCAGGAGGACGCGCCAGAAGCTTCCGCGGACGAGCCGGTAGCTGCGCACGAAGCTCGCGACGAGCGGGAGGCCCTCGATCTTGATCACCGGCGCGACGAGCCCGAACACGGTGAAGAAGACGACACCTGGAACGACGAGGAGAGCGAGCCCAACCGTCATTCCGGCGTCGAAGAGCAGGTCGGCCGCGATCAGCGTCGCGTAGGGCAGCGTGCGGGCCAGGTGGAGCAGCGGATGCCGCCGCTGCCCGGTCCGCGCCTCGGAGACCGCGGCCGCGGCGACGCCCGCGTAGAACTGGTCGCCGAGCGCCGCCATGGCGAACTGGCCGAGCGCCAAGACAACCAGTGCCTCGGCGAGTCCGCCGACGTCCTCGACGTCGAGGTTGCCCAGGTGGTCGCTGAGCGCGTCGAGCAGTCCCAGCGGGACGAACACGATCACGGCCGTGGAGAGCAGAACACGCGCTTGCGCTCGGTACGTCCGCGCTGTCTCTCGCAGGACCCGGCGGATTCGCAAACGCTCCCGTTGCCCTTCGATTGTCCCGCCTACCGTCCGCGGCCGGGAGGCATGTTCTGCCGGCCTGCCGGTCAACAGGGGTCGCTCACTGCTCGCGCGACGTGGTCCTCTCTGGAAGCGAGCGCGGGGTGCTCTCCGGGTTCGCGGCGAGCGGAGGGGAGGGCAAACCAGGGGCGCCGCCGACGAGGTCGGAGAACCAGCGCTCGAAGCGACCGAAGCGACCGCGCTCGAACCGGTCGATACTGCGCTCGAG
>JALZFG010000169.1 GCA_030861645.1 Actinomycetota bacterium | reverse complement strand
CGGCCGCCGGCGCCGGCTACGTCTCCTCGCAGGTCTCGCCGGAGGGCGGCCGCCGGCTCGAAGGCGCCGCGGCGCAGAACTGGTCGCCCGTCTACCGCACGCAGAACGATCGCGACGTCGGCGGCGTGCAGGACTCGAACGGCTTCGACGTCGTCTTCCAGAAGGACACGCAGTACCACCGGCTCGCCGTCGTGGACGACCAGCGGACGCGCTACCTGCGGTTCGACAGCTCGTTTCAGAGCGGGATGGACCTCGACCGGCCCTTCGCGACCGAGTTCGAGTACACCGACTACTTCGACCTCGGGCTCGCGTACAACCCGCGGGCGCGCGACGTCCTCTTCATCGGGCTCGGCGGGGGCTCGGCGCCGAAGCGCCTGTGGCGCGACTTCCCTCAGCTGCGGATCCAGGTCGTCGAGCTCGATCCGGTCGTCGCCGACGTCTCCTACCGCTACTTCCGCCTGCCGCGAAGCCCGCGGTTACGCGTCGCCGTCGAGGACGGCCGTCAGTTCCTCGCGAGCGACGAGCGTCGCTGGGACGTGATCGCGATCGACGCGTACTTCGCAGACGCGATTCCCTTCCATCTGACGACGCACGAGTTCCTGGAGCTGGCGCGGAGCAGGCTCAAGCCGGGCGGGGTCGTCCTCTCGAACGTGATCGGCGCGCTCCGCGGCTCGAGCTCGCAGCTCTTTCGCTCCTTCTATCGGACCTATCGCTCGGTGTTTCCGACGGTGCTCGTGCATCCGGTCGTGTTTCCAGGCGAGGGCGACGACGCGGTGCGGAACATCATCCTGGTCGCGACCGAGGCGGCCGCGCCCGAGAAGGCGTTCCTCCGTGCGCGCTGGCGCGAGCTGCGCGCGCGCTTCCCGGCGGCGCCTGATCTGAGGAAGGCGATCGCGAAGCGCGACGACCGTTTCGTCGCGACCGGCGACGTCCCCATCCTCACCGACGACTACGCGCCGACGGACGCGCTGCTCCTCATCGACTGAGGAGCGGCGCGTAGCGCCGATCCGCGAAGCGGACCGATGAGACGGCGCGCCGGGACCGGAAGGTTCTCTCCCCGGCGCGGCCGCCTGGTGGAGGTCCGACCGCGGCCGTGGCGCTTGTCGGCGTCGCCGAGCCCTGCTCGCGGGTCGTTGCATTTTGCCACCCATTGTCTAACTTTGGGCGGCCCTGCGGCCCCGTCACAAAGGAGGAAACGACATGAGGCTGGCTCGACTGGCGGCTGTGGCTGCCGCGTCTGTGACCGTCGGTCTGGTCGCCACAAGCGTGGCTTCGGCAGACCCGGTCAATGCTCCTGGCGCAGCGTCTCAAACGTTCGTTTGTGGCGGCGTGCCAGTGACACTCACGGTTTTGCCGAACCGCAGTGCGGCGGCGTTCACCTCATCGACCAGCGTCGGGATCTCCGTCGGCGTCACGGTGACCGACGTCGCAACGGGGGAGGTTCCCTTCTCCAGCCTGAAGCCCGGTTTCGAGGTGAACGCCCTGCAAACCACGACCTGCACCATCACGCTTGCTGGCCAGGAAATTGCTGTGGCGGCGTTCTTCACGCCTGCGACGCCGGCAGGGACGTAGTTCCGAGCCCGGCGAGCCGGTCGTTACGAAGGGACGAGCCCGCCACGGGCTCGTCCTCTTATCGGGCGAAACGCGGCAACGCCGAGGAGAGGTTGCATCTCGGTTACGCGGCCCACTCATGCAGAGCGCAGCCGCGACTTGGTACCGGCGCGGAGCACCCGTCCGCGAAGCGGACCGGTGAGGTTCGGGGGAACTGGGAGGTTCGCCCGGTTACTTGGCGGGTTCCCCCGGTTACCCGAAGAACGCGCGCGCGACTTGGTACCAGCTCTCCGGCACGCGCTTTCGCTCCGCGACGGCGTCGGCGAGCGCGACGTCAACGATCTCGTCCCCGTGCAGCGCGGCCATCCGGCCGAACCTGCCCTCGTGGACGAGGTCCGCGGCCTTCACGCCGTAGCGCGTGGCGAGCACGCGGTCGCGGGGCGTGGGAGGGCCGCCGCGCTGGACGTGGCCGAGGACGGTGACACGCGTCTCGTAGCCCGTCCGCTCCTCAATCGCTCCCGCGAGCTCCGCGCCGACGCCGCCCAGGCGCACGTGCCCGAACTGATCTGACGGCGCCGCCTGCTGCGCGACGACCCGGCGCTCGCCTGACGCGTACGTGAGCTCGTAGCCCTCGCTCACCACGACAATCGAGAAATCCTTCCCGCGCGCGTGTCGGCGCTCGAGCTCCCCACACGCTTGCTCGACCGTGATCCGCTGCTCCGGAATGAGCACGACGTCCGCGCCGCCCGCGATGCCGCTCATGACGGCGATCCAGCCGGTGTGCCGGCCCATCACCTCGACGACCATGACC
>JALZFG010000149.1 GCA_030861645.1 Actinomycetota bacterium | reverse complement strand
GCGACGTCGCCGCGGCGCCCGCTCCTCGTCAACGCTTCGGCCCGCCCCGCGACCGTCGCCCGCTTCGACGGCGTCGGCCGGCGCGTCGCGCTCACGTTCGACGACTGCGGAACGCGCTCCGGCTGGTCGAGGGTGCTGGCGGTCCTGAGGGCATATGCGGTGAAGGGAACCTTCTTCTGCCCCGGCCGGCAGGTGCTCGCGTCTCCCGACCTCGCGCGCCGCACCGTCCGTGCCGGGCACGCGATCGGGAGCCACGGGTGGGATCATGCGAATTTCCGCGGCCTTTCGTACGAGTCGGCGCTCACTCGGCTCGTCAACGACCGCGAGGTCTGGTGGCGGCTCACGCGCGCCTCGCCGACGCCCTTCTTCCGTCCGCCCTACGGTGCGTACGATCGAACCGTCATCGCGGCCGCGGCGCGGGCCGGGTACGCGCGCATCGTGCTCTGGGAGGTGGATCCGTCCGACTGGGCGCAGCCCGGCGTCGGCGTAATCGCCTCGCGTGTCCTGGCTCATGTCCGGCCGGGCAGCATCGTCCTCCTCCACACCACGATTCAGACGGCGGCGGCGCTGCCGTCGATCATCCACGGCCTGCGCTCGCGCCGCCTGCGCCCGGTGACCTTGACGGAGCTCGAGTACGCAGGGACGCCGCGCGCGCTCGGGTGGCCGGCGCTCTGACGGCGGCGCGACCAGTCCGAAGGCTTCTCGTTGCGAACCCGCCAGCAGCAAGAGCTGCTTGCGCTCGTAGCCAGGGGAGCGCGCGGATCGGTCAGCCCGCGCGGCGCCGCGACGGCGTTCGCGAGGTCGGTTCGCGGGGAGGCCGAAGGATCGCAAACTGATCCGTGATCTCGAGCGCGCGGGAGCAAAAGCGGTAGCACGCGGCGGGCCGGCCTCCCGTCCGCCCCGGCGTCCTCGTCTCGCCGGTCGGCTCGAGGAGGCCGCGTCGGAGCAGCACGCGCTTCAGGTTGGTCGCGGAGACGTCGTGACCGAGGGCGGCCGCGTAGATCCGCCGAAGCTCCGAGAGCGTGAACGTCTCCGGTGCGAGCGCGAAGCCCGCATTCGTGTACGAGAGCTTGCCGCGCAACCGCTCGCGCCCCGTGAGCACGATCGACTGATGGTCGAACGCCATCTCGGGCAGGTCATCGACGCGGTGCCACGTCGTATCCGCGGGGACGGCGGGATCGAGGTCGGTCGGAACAAGCCCGAGATACGCCGTGGCGAGCTGCCACTCGCCGGGATGTCGGCGCGGTTCGCTTCTCGTCTCGAGCTGCTCGAGGTGGGCGAGGTCGCGGAGGTCGACCTTGAGCGCGAGCTGCCGTCGAATCGACTGCTCGAGCGTCTCACCGGGCTCGAGGTACCCTCCCGGAAGCGCCCACGTCGCCGCGAACGGCTCCTTCGCCCGCTCCCAGAGGAGGACGTGAAGCCCGTCGTTCCGAACCTGGAAGACGACGGCCAGCGTGACCTGCGTCGGGCGAGGATGCGCTGTTTTCGCCTCTGGGGCAGAAACTCTGGTAGACTGCTGCACGGGTTTTCGCCTTTGAGGCTAAAACTCTAGCGCACGATGTCCGTCGGGGAAGCAGCCGCATCGCCGATCGTCGCCCGCGACGTCGAGGACGTCCTGCGCGAGGGCGGCTTCTCGCGGTTCCACCGTCGTGCCGTCCTGGTCACAGGCGCCGCGTGGACGTTCGTCGCGATGGAGATCCTGCTGATCGGCTTCGTCCAGGTGATCTTCACCCAGCTCTGGAACCTCAACGGCACGTGGCAGGGCCTCGTCAACAGCTCAGCGCTCGCCGGGTCGCTTGTCGGAAGCCTGGCGCTCGGTCGGCTCGCCGACCACGTCGGGCGCCGGAGGATCTTCCAGTACGCGATCCTCTGGTACGCGGTCTTCACGGCTCTCACCGCGCTCGCCTGGGGGCCGTGGTCCGTGATGACGTTCCGCTTCCTGGCGGGACTCGGCCTCGGAGCGATGCTGGTCGTCGACCCGTCCATGCTCGCCGAGTACCTGCCGCCGCAGCGTCGCGGGCGGTTCCTCGTCATGCTCGACTTCTTCTGGCCAGTCGGGCTGCTGCTCGCGACGGGGCTCTCGTACCTGTTCCTCGTCCAGGTCAGCGGCGCGTGGAGCTGGCGGTGGCTCTTCCTCGCCGCGTCGTTCCCCGCCTTCATGGCCTTCGTGGTTCGACTGTCGCTTCCCGAGAGCCCCTACTACCTCGCGCGCCAGGGGCGCGCTCGGGAGGCGGGCGCCGTGCTCGCGGAGATCACGGGGAGGCGAATCGACGGCGACCGCTTCAC
>JALZFG010000148.1 GCA_030861645.1 Actinomycetota bacterium | reverse complement strand
GGGCGGCGGTCGAACCAGCCGTACAGCGCCTCGATGGCCAACCCGGCCTGCTCGAGGAGGCGGCGCCACTCCCGCGGCGTCGCCCACGCGAGCACCATCGTCGTCTCGCCCACCTCGCCGCGAACCTGCAGCCTCAGCGTGCGGTGCTCCGTATTCCACTCGGCGCGCTCCCAGATGCCAGGCTCCCGCTCGAGCCAGCGGCCGTGTGTCGCGACGATGTCCTCGCGTCCCGGTGCGAAGACGTCGAAGACGAGCCGGCCGGCAGGGAGGAGGAGCTCTTGCGCGGCGCGGAGCGCCCGCAGGCGCGCCGCGTCGCCCGAGAGGTGGAGGAACGAGCGGAACGGACAGGTGACGAGCGGGACGCGCTCGCGCACCGGTGGCTCGCGGAGATCGCCGAGACGGAGGTCGAGGAGCGCCGACACGCCTTCGGCCTCGGCTCGCTCGCGACAGACCTCGAGCATCGCGGCGGACGAGTCGACGCCGATTACGGGAATGCCGGCGCGTGCGGTCGGGACCGCGATCCGTCCGGTCCCAACTCCGAGCTCGACGACGCCGCCACCTGCCCGGCGCGCCTCCTCGACGTAGAACTCCACGTCCTCGGTGACGCTGCGGCTCCAAGGATCGTAGAGCCGGGCGATCGCGTCGTACGGGCTTACGCCGGCTTGCGTGCGACCCATACGAACTCGCGGCTCTCTTCGTCGAACGGCCGCCGATCGAACCAGCCGTAGAGCCGCTCGACCTCGAGCCCGGCGACGTCGATCAGCCCCTCCCATTCCGACCTCGCGATCCACCAGAGCGACAGCCGCCGCGGCTCGGCCTCGTCCCCCTCCCACGCCTCGACGTCGATCCGCGCGTCGGTCGCGATGTAGCGCACCCGCTCGCGAATCCTGCTCTCGCGCGTGCGCTCGCGCTCGTGCAGCTCGGCCGCGAGGATCGGATCGAAGACGAATGCGTTCCATGCGAAGCGACCGTCGGGGCGGAGTGCCGCCGCGACGCGCTCGAAGGTGCGGCGGCGGTCGCGCCACGTCGGCAGGTGGAGGAGCGAGCGAAACGGGCAGTAGACGAGCGCCGCCGCCTCCTCGAGCTCGAGCTCACGCATGTCCGCCTCGCGCAGCTCGAGCTCCACGCCAGTGTCGCGAGCCCGCTCGCGCGCCACGGCCAGCATCGCGGGGGACGAGTCGATTCCGAGCACGGGCCTGCCCGTCTCACGAGCCACCGGAATCGCCACGCGCCCGCTGCCGACGGCAAGCTCGACCACGGGCCCGTCCGCCTCGCGAGCAAGCTCGACGTAGAACGCGACGTCCTCGCTCATGTGCGCCGCCCAGCGATCGTAGATCGGCGCGAACGCGTCGTAGGCGCTCACGCGCCGATGCTACAGCGGCGTTGCCGCTCCCCCGCCTCGCCGCTATCGTCTCGTCATGGCGACGAGGCGCTGCTCGTTTACCAGGCCCCGGTTCGAGACCGGGGTAGCGGCGCTCGTCGACCGAACGGGCTGACGGGACGACGTTCCTCCGCCGAGCCGGGGCGCCGCGTCCGATCGACGACGACCCGTGGAGGAACGATGACCGACCCGCATGACACCTCAGCTACAGTCGCCACGATGGATGCGGCGACGCTCGAGCGCGACGGTCTCGAGGCCGTCGCCGCCGCGATCACCCCCGACGAGCTCGAGGCGGCGCGCATCCGCTACCTCGGGCGCAAGAGCGAGCTCAAGCAGGCGCTGCGCGAGGTCCGGGACCGGGAGAGCGGGACGGCGCTGAACAGCGTGCGCGAGCGGCTGGAGACCGCCGTCGAAGAGCGGCGAGCCGCGCTCGAGCGCGCCGAGCTCGACCGCAGGCTCGCCGACGGGCGCGTCGACGTGACGCTTCCGGGCGAGCGCTTCCCGCGCGGCCACCTGCACCTCATCACGCAGATCCGCCGCGAGGTCGAGGACATCTTCGTCGGGATGGGCTACGACGTCGTCGACGACCGCGAGGTGGAGACGACGCACTACCTCTTCGACGCCCTCAACATGCCGCCGACGCACCCGACGCGCTCGCCGCTCCACACGTTCTACTTGGACGGCGACGTCGTCCTGCGAACGGAGACGTCGCCGGCGCAGATCCACGTGATGGAGCGGCAGGAGCCGCCCGTGTACATGGTCTCTCTCGGGCGCTGCTACCGCCGCGACACGCCGGATCCGACCCACTATCCGGTTTTCCATCAGGTGGAGGGTCTCGCAGTCGACCGCGGCATCACGCTCGCCGATCTCAAGGGCACGCTGCTCTACCTGCTTCGGCGACTGTTCGGGGAGGACCGCGAGGCGCGCTTCACGACGCACTTCTTCCCCTTCACCGAGCCGTCGCTCGAAGCCTGGGTCTCGTGCTTCCTCTGCGACGGTCGAGGCTGCCGCGTCTGCCGCCACTCGGGCTGGATCGAGATCGGCGGCTCCGGCGTGGTCGACCCCAACGTCCTGCGCTTCGTCGGATACGACCCGGAGGAGGTCTCGGGCTTCGCGTTCGGCTGGGGCCTGGAGAGGATCGCGATGCTCCGCCACGGCCTGCCCGACTTGCGCGATCTCTGGCGCAACGATCTCCGCCTGCTCGACCAGTTCTGATGCTGGTTCCCCTCGGATGGCTGCGCGAGTACGTCGCGGTCGAGGCGCCGGTCGCTGAGATCGCAGAGCGGCTGACGGTGTCGTCGTGCGAGGTCGAGCGCGTCTTCCGGCGCGGAGTCGCCGACGAGGACGGGAACCGCGGGCGCTTCCTCGTCGGGCGCGTGGTCGAGGCCGGCAAGCACCCGAACGCCGATCGCCTTCAGCTCTGCCGCGTCGACGTGGGCGAGGGGGAGCCGCGCCAGATCGTCTGCGGCGCATGGAACTTCGGCGAGGGCGCGACCGTCGCGGTCGCGCTGCCGGGAGCCGTGCTGCCGAGCGGCCAGCGGCTCGAGCGCGCGACGCTTCGCGGTGCTGTCTCGGTCGGGATGATCCTCTCCGAGCGCGAGCTCGAGCTCGGACCCGACCACGCCGGGATCGTCGTGCTCGAGGACGGTCCCGAGCCGGGCACCCCACTCGCCGACGTTCTCCCACTCACGGAGGACGTCCTCGACGTGGAGACGACGCCCAACCGGCCCGACCTGCTCTCGATCTACGGCATCGCCCGCGAGGTCGCAGTCCTCTTCGGCGCCGAGCTCGCACCGCTGCCCGGCCGAGACCCCAAGCGCGTGGACGGCGAGCGCGTCGATGTGCGAATCGACGACTTCGAGGCCTGCCCGCGCTACATCGGGCGCGTCTTCCGCGAGGTCGAGGTCGCGGCGTCGCCGCCGTGGCTCCGGGCGCGCCTCACGGCGGCCGGCATGCGCCCGATCTCCAACGTCGTCGACGTCACGAACTACGTGATGCTCGCGCTCGGAAACCCGCTGCACGCGTTCGACCGGGCGACCCTCGCGGAGGGACGCATCGTCGTGCGCGGCGCGCGCGCTGGCGAGCAGTTGCGAACGCTCGACGGGGCTTCGCGCCGGCTC
>JALZFG010000140.1 GCA_030861645.1 Actinomycetota bacterium | reverse complement strand
CTTCTGCCACGAGCACGTCAGGCACAGGCGCTCGCCGTACTCCTCGTAGGCCCAGCGGAGGAGGTCCTCCGCGGACATGGCCTCGACGTCAGGGAGTGACGGCGCGGTCGCCAAGCAGGACCTCGTTGATCGTGTCGGCGCGAAGCCCGAGCCGGAGCGTCTCGAGCGGGATCACCTCGTCGGGCGGGATGTTCCCGAGGTTGACGTCGGGCCCGAAGTGACGGATGAACCACGCCTGCGAGGTCTTGGTCGGCGCCTCGAAGATGACCTCGTGGACGTCGATCTCGTGCGCGATCTCGTCCAGAAGGCCGGTGCGCATCTCGCCTGTCGGACGGAAGATCCCCGCCGTGCCGCTCTCGCGGCCCTCCGTGATCACCTTCCAGGCGCCCGCCTCGAGCTCCGCCTTCATCCACTCGACCCACTGGTAGGGGGCATAGACGACGTCGGCGTCCTTCGAGCCGACCTCGGAGAGCACGGTGAAGTCGCGCGCGAACTCGGCGATCAGCTCGAGCTTGCGTTCACGCGGGATCTCGACCGCGCCGTCGGAGATCTCGACGTGCGAGAAGCGCTGCTCGACGAGCCAGCGCTTGTACTCGTCGACCTTGTCGCGGGCGACAACGGCCTCGAACAGCGTTCCCCCGCACACGACGGGCGTCTCGAACGAGCGATAGAGCGCGATCTTCTTCTCGAGGTTGCGCGTCACGTAGGACGTTCCCCAGCCGAGCTTGACGACGTCGACGTACTCGCCCGCCGTGTCGAAGAGCCCTTCGATCTCTCTCAGGTTGAGCCCCTTGTCGATGACGTGCGTGAGGCCGCGCGTCCGCGGCTTCGGCGCGCGCGCCGGGAGGTCGAGGAACGAGTTCTCGATTCGTCCGGAGACGTGTCCTCGAGAGTCGCGAAACGAATTCTCCTGTTCCACTAGCTTCCCCTCCGTCGGCTGTCGCCCGGCGGCCTAGAGCCGGGCGTAGAGTTCCTCCAGCTTCTTCTTCGCCTGCTCCTGGACGTCGTGGTAGAGCGAGTTGCCGTGCGCGTCGATCCCGACTGTGAGCGGGCCGAAGTCGCGGACGCGGAACTTCCACAGGCACTCGGGCATCAGGTCCTCCCAGGCGACCTCCTCGATCTCCTCGACCTGCGTCGTCTCGAGCGCGGCCGCGCCGCCGCCGATCGCGAAGTAGACCATCCCATAGCGCCGCATCGGCTCGATCGCCTCGTCGGGGAACCCGCCCTTGCCACAGATTGCGCGCACGCCGTAGTCGCGGGCGAGCGGCTCCGTGAAGCGCACCATCCGGGCGCTCGTCGTCGTTCCGATGCAAACCGGCTCGTACCGCCCCTCGCCGACCTTGCGCACGTTGGGCGCCGTGTGGAGGAGGAAGGCTCCCGTGAGATCGAGCGGCGCGCGCTGTCCTCCGTCGAACATCCGGATCTGCGTGCGGTCGCGGATCCCGATGACGTGGCCCTGGACGATCACCTCGTCGCCGGCGCGCAGCGCCAAGATCTCGCGCTCGTCAGTAACGGGGAAGGTGACGTCGTGCCGCCGCACTACGCCTCTCGGTCGTAGTCGATCGAGCCGTCGGCGGCGACGTGCGCCGTCGCGCGGCGAGCGGCCCAGCACTGGTAGTTGACGGCGACGGGGTTGAGCGTCATGTGCGTGTCGGCGTGCTCGACGTGGACGTGCAGGACCGTGACGTCGCCGCCCAGCCCCATCGGGCCGATCCCCGTCTCGTTCAAGAGCTCGAACAGTTCCTGCTCGAGCCGCTCGACAGCGGGATCGGGATTTCGCGTCCCGACCGGCCGCGCAATCGCCTCCTTCGCCAGGTACATCGCGTAGTCCGCGCTGCCGCCGATTCCGACGCCGACGATCCCGGGCGGGCACGGCTTCCCCCCGGCCCCGACGATCGACTCGAGGACGAACTGCTTGACCCCACGGACCCCGTCGGCCGGGACGCACATCTTCAGAAAGCTCATGTTCTCGGAGCCCGACCCCTTGGGGATGCACTTGACGTCGAGGCCGTCCCAGTTCGGGACGAACTCCCAGTGAACGATCGGCACGCGGTGACCGACGTTCGGGCCCGTGTTCTCGCGCGTCAGCGTGTGGACCGTGTTCGAGCGCAGCGGGTGCTCGACCGTTGCGCGCGCCGTACCGGCCTTTAGCGCCTCGTAAATGCGCACGGGGTGGAGCGGGAACTCCTCTCCCACACGGCAGGTGTACATGGGGATGCCCGTGTCCTGACAGACGAGGTTCCCTTCAGCGTCGGCGACCTGGACGTTGCGGACGATCGTGTCCAGGACTCGCCGCCCCGTCACGGATGTCTCGCGCTCGCGCGCGGCCGCGAGCGCGTCGCGGAGGTCTTGCGGAATGTCTTTCAGCGACCAGACGTAGAGGTGCGCTGCCGCTTCTTCGACCGCTGCCTGGAGGTCGGTCTCGACGACGGTCACGCTTTCGCCCTTTCCGCCGCAGCTTTCCCGGCCCGCCGCCCGAACACGCAGCATTCCAGCAGCGAATTGCCCATCATGCGGTTGCGGCCGTGCGTCCCTCCCGCGATCTCGCCGCACGCGTAGAGACCTTCCAGCGTCGTCTCGCCGTGCTCGTCGATGACGAGGCCGCCGTTCTGATAGTGGAGGACCGGATAGGTTAGGATCGGCTCGCCGAGGGGATCGATGCCTGCGGCGCGATAGCGCCTCAGCATGTACGGCAGCGAGACCTCCGCATCGGCCTCCGGGATCCGCGTCGTGTCGAGGTAGACGGCGGGGCGGCCGTCTGGCGTCTCGACCCCGCGCCCCGCCGCGACCTCGTCGAAGATCGCCTGCGAGACCTCGTCTCGCGGCCCGAGCGAGTCCGTGAACTCCTCCAGGTCGCGGTTCAGGAGGACGGCGCCGTAGGCGCGCGTCGTCTCCGGAATCGAGTAGCCCTGCATATTCGGCGGCCAGGCGCCGCCGTTCGGGTGGTATTGGAGCGCGTCGAGGTCGCGGCCGCCGGCGCCCAAGTCGAGCGCGATGCGCGTCACCTCCCCGGTCGCGCCGGAATGGTTCGTCGTCAGCTCACCGCGCTCCTGCGCCTCGCGGAAACAGCGGCCGCCTGCCGCGAGCACCACCGTGCTCGCCGCGATGCGGACGACCTCGTCGTCCTTCCTCCGGCATCCGGCGTGCCAACCGTTCTTGGAGGGCTCGACGTCGACGAGGGGGTGGTGCGGAAGCGGCGTGCCGCTTCCGGCTTCGAACGCCTTGCGCAGCGCTTCGGTGAGCGCGAGCCCGGTTCGGTCGCCGACCTGGAGCAGTCGCTTCCGGCTCGCGCCGCCGCAGCGGGCCAGCCGATAGCCGCCGTTCTGGCGCGTGAACGCGACGCCGAGCTCCTCGAGCCAGTGAATCGCGTTCGGGGCCTCGCTCGTCAGGACGTCGACGAGGCGGCGGTCGGCGGTCTCGTGCGACGAGCGCCAAACGTCCTCGGCGTGGTGCTCCGGCGAGTCGTCGGGCCCGAGAGCGGCCTGGATCCCACCCTGCGCCTTCGCCGAGTTGCACGACTGGATGGCGGCCTTCGCCGCGAGGGCGACGCGCGCGCCGGCGCGCTCGGCGGACACTGCGGCCGCGAGACCCGACGCTCCGCTCCCAACCACGAGCACGTCGAACGACATCGGCGCGGCCACGGCGGGACTATACCAGCACATCGCTAATGGTGAACATAAGCCCTTCTTATTCAACACGCCAAGGCGGATAGCATCGGGCATCCGTGGACGACGACATCGTTCTCGGCGACTGCCTCGACGTCCTGCAGCGCTTCCCCGACGGCGTCTTCCAGCTCGCCTACCTCGATCCCCCCTTCAACACGGGTCGGCAGCGGCGCCGCCGCACCACGAGCATGACGCGCCGCGCGGACGGCGACCGCGTCGGATTCGCCGGCCGTCGGTACCGAACACGGCTGCTCGCCGAGTCGTCCTACCGCGACGAGTTCGAGGACTACCTCGGCTTCCTCGAGCCGCGGCTTCGCGCCGTGCGCCGGCTGCTCGCCGACACGGGCACGCTCTATTTCCACATCGACTACCGCGAGTCCCATTACTGCAAGCTCCTGCTCGACGAGCTCTTCGGACGGGAGTGCTTCCTGAACGAGATCGTCTGGGTGTACGACTACGGCGCGCGGCCGAAGCGGCGCTGGCCCGCGAAGCACGAGACGATCCTCGTCTACGTCAAGCACGCCCGCCGCTACTTCTTCGACGCCGAGGCGGTCGAGCGTGAGCCGTATATGGCGCCGGGCCTCGTGACGCCCGAACAGGCGGCGCGCGGAAAGCTGCCCTCGTCGGCGTGGTGGCACACGATCGTCTCGCCGACGGGGAAGGAGAAGACGGGCTACCCGACGCAGAAGCCCGAGGGCATCGTGCGCCGGATGGTGCAAGCCTCGACGCGGCCCGGCGACTGGTGCCTCGACCCCTTCTGCGGCAGCGGCACGCTCGGCGCCGTCGCCGCCAAGCTCGGGCGCCGCTACGTCCTCGTCGACTCGAATCCGGAAGCGGTCAGGATCGCCCGCGAGCGGCTCGCGCGGGTTCGTCCGCCGTGAGCCGCGGCGCGCGCCTCACGGCGGGTTGCGGCAGCACACGGGGCCGCGCTATCGCCGGTCCGAGGCAAGCGCCTCGGTGTCGCTCCGGATTATCCTCGTGCGCGTCGGAGCCGCCAGCGCCGGCGAGGCCGACCGCGTTCGGCG
>JALZFG010000134.1 GCA_030861645.1 Actinomycetota bacterium | reverse complement strand
CCGCGGAAGCGGGCCTCCCCGCTACAAATGGCTCGTGACGCCCGCTGGATCCGCGTCGGCCGCCGCGACCGGCTCGCGCGGCTCGTACCAGGAGTAGGCGTAGCCCGGGTCGTCGAGGTCCTTCGCGAGCGCGCCCAGCTTGAGCGGGTGAAAGGTGTCGCACATGACGGCGAGCTCGTGCGTCTCGCTCATCCCGATCGACTTCTCCGCGAGCCCGGGCTGCGGCCCGTGCGGAATCCCCGTCGGGTGGAGGGTGACCGACCCGATCTCGATCCCCTTTCGGGACGAGAAGTTCCCGTCGACGTAGTAGATCATCTCCTCCGAGTTCAGGTTCGAGTGGTGGTACGGGATCGGAATCGCGAGCGGGTCGAAGTCGAGCTTGCGCGGACAGAAGGAGCAGATGACGAAGTTGTGGCCCTCGAACGTCTGGTGTGAGGGCGGGGGCATGTGGATCCGGCCGGTGATCGGCTCGAAATCACGGATGTTGAACGTCCACGGGTAGACGTAGCCGTCCCAGCCGACGACGTCGAAGGGGTGGTAGTCGAGCACGTAGTCTTGGAAGCCGTCCTTGACGCGCACCTTGACGAGGAACTCACCGCGCTCGCGATGCGTCCGAAGCTCGGTCGGCGGGTGGATGTCGCGGTGGTAGTAGGGCGCGTGCTCGAGCAGCTGGCCGTACTCGTTGCGGTACCGCCTCGGGATCTCGATGAAGCCCGGTGACTCGAAGACGACGTACCGCTGCGCGCCGTCGGGGCGGAAGCGATAGGTCGTCCCGCGCGGGATCACGACGTAGTCGCCCTCGCGGTAGGGAAGGTCGCCGAAGATCGACTCGAGCGTCCCCCGGCCCTCGTGGACGAAGATCACCTCGTCGCCCTCGCCGTTCCGGAAGAAGTAGTCCATCGGCTCCGCCGGGTGGCAGAGCGAGATCTCCACGTCCGCGTTCCACATCAGGAGCTGCCGCCCGGAGACGGCGTCTCCCTCCTCGGCGATCGCCCCTGTCCTGAAGTGCCGGTGCGCGTGCGCGTCCGGCACCCACTCCTCGCGCTCGATCGGCTCGAAGCCGCCGAGCTTCTGCACGCGGCAGGGCGATTGGAGGTGGTAGAGGATCGACTCGTTCCCCGAGAACCCGCGGAGGCCCATCACCTCCTCCGTCAGGAGAGAGCCGTTCTCGCGAAACTGGATATGGCGCTTGCGCGGGACGTCGCCGCGACGCTGGTAGAAGGGCATGTCTCGTTTCCTTTCCGATCCGGAGCGATCGCTCGTTGCGCTCCGGTCAGGATAGAGCTTCTCGGGGCGGGGCCTGATGCGCGAGCGTCGTCAGCGTCCGGCGAGGGTGGAAGGCCGACGCGGGCCAACGACGTTCCGAAGCACGCCGATTCGCTCGACCTCGAGCTCGACGACGTCGCCCGGCTGCAGCCAGCGCCCGTCGCCGTGCTCGAGGATGCAGCCCGATCCCACGGTGCCCGAGCCGAGGACGTCGCCGGGCAGGAGCGTCGTGTTGCGGGCCGCGTGCGCGACGATCTGCTCCCACGAGTGGTGCATGTCGCCGAGGTTTCCGCGCGAGCGCTCCTCGCCGTTCACCCGCGCGGTCATCTCGAGGCGGAGTTCGCCGAGCTCGTCGGGCGTCACGACCACCGGACCGAGGCTCGTCGCGAAGTCTTTCCCCTTGGAGGGGCCGAGGCCGACCCGCATCTCCGCGCGCTGGAGGTCGCGCGCGGACCAATCGTTCATGATCGTGAAGCCGCCGAGCTGGCCGTCCGCACCGACGACGGCTGCAACTTCGAGCTCGTAGTCGAGCTCCTGCGCGCCGCCCGGATAAGGAATCTTCTCGTCCGGCCCATAGATCGACGCCGCGTTCGAGAAGTAGAAGATCGGGATTTCATACCACTCCTGGGGCACGTCCAGGCCGCGCGTCGCGCGGACTCTGCGCACGTGCTCCTCGAACGCGTAGAAGTCCCGGACGGCCGGAGGGTGGCGAACGGGTGGCAGCAGGCGCACGTCGTCGAGTGCGTACTCGGCGTGCTCGCGCGCCTTCCCGCCGCCGGTGAAGAATGACTGGAGCGTCTGCGCCGCGAGCTGGATCACTCGCTCGCCCTCGATTCGCCCCGGCCAGCCGCGCTCCAGGCTGCGGTCCTTGGGACAGAACATGCAGAGCCTCATCGCCGAGCCGGAGCCGAGCGTCCACCCGGCATGGGCGCTGAGAGCGTCACGATCGCGCACGCTACCGGCAGCGCCGCCACCGGAATCGCCGGCCGAAGCACGCGCCGAATCGCGTCACGGCTCGGTGTGGACGACCACGTCGACGATGTCCGGGCGCTCCCGGCGAACCCGCTCCTCGATCTCGCTCGCGCGCGTGTGCGCCTCGGCGAGCGACCGTTCGCCCTCCAGGCCGAGCGTCAGGAAGGCGCGCAGGCCCTCGTCCGTGCGGACGAAGCGAAGCTGCCGTGGCGCGCTCCCCGTCGTCGCGCGAACGATCCGCGTCACGGTGGCGAGCTCGTCGGCGACGTCGGTCGCCTCCGTGGCGCGGCTCGCGGTCTCGTCCGAGAGCGGCTCGATGTGAGTCTGCACCGACGAGACGTCCGGGATCGTGTCGGCGATCGCCCGCTCGACCTCGGACGCGACGCCGTGCGCTTCCTCGAGCGAGAGGTCGGCCGGGAGCTTGAGGTGGAGGGAAACCTCGACTCCGTGGTCGGTCGCGACGGCGCTGACGTTGTGGACCTCGCGAACCTGCGGCACGGCGACGGCGGCGGCGTGGAGACGCTCGCGCAGTGCCGCCTCGTCGGCGCGCGGCTCGACGTGGACGACGACGTCCGTCTCCGGCAGCGCCCGCTGGACCGCCTTCTCGACAGCATCCGCCGCGGCATGCGCCTGGCCGATGGCCGCGCCCGGCGAGATGCCGATCACGACGTCGGCGAAGTGCTTGCCGGCCGCCTGCCGCATCCTCAGTCGCCGCAGCTGCACGTAGGGCCCGAGCTCGCCGATCGCCATCCGAGCCGCTCCCTCTGCCTCGGCCGGGACGCGGTCCATCAGCACGTCGACGTTCCGGCGGATGAGGCGTCCCGCCGCGACGAGCACGAGCACCGCGACGAAGAGCGCGGCCGCCGAGTCCGCGTTGGTGTACCCGGCCCGCACGAGCACGAGTCCGACGAGCACGGCGGCCGACCCCGCGAGGTCGCTCACGAAGTGCAGGGCGTTCGCCGCGAGCGCCGCGCTCGCGTAGCGCCGGGCGGCCCGCGCGGAGACGAGCGTGCGGCTCGCGTCGATCGCGATCACGAGACCGATGACGACGAACGCGTACCAGACTGCGTCGACCTCTGCGCCGGAGGCGCCGACGAGGTGCGAGAGCGCCCTGGTGACGATCACGAGGCTCGCGCCCACGAGGATCGCGGCCTCGGCAAGAGCCGCGAGGTGCTCGGCCTTGCCGTGGCCGTAGGGATGGGTGCTGTCGGCTGGGCGGACAGCGACGCCGACCGCGAAGAACGTCAGCAGCGCGGCGACGAGGTCCGTGCCCGAATGGAGCGCTTCCGAGACCAGGCCGAGACTGCCTGTCGCAAGGCCGGTCGCGAGCTTGAGCACGACCAGCCCGGAGGCGGCCAGCACCGAGACGAGCGCGGTGCGGCGCTGCGGCGTCATCGGCGGCAAGGCTAGTGCGCGCGGTTCGACTCGGCGGCGAAGGTCTTCACAGACGCGCTCCTTCTCCTCCCGCGCCCCTCGACGCTGGCGCAGGCGCCTGGGGGATTAGTCCGCGCCCGCCAGGACGGGGCGTTCGCGCGCCCGCGCCAGGAGCACCGCCAGCCCCACCGCAACGCCGCCCGCGATCTGGAGCGTCGTCAGGCGCTCGGCGAGGATGAGAACGGCGAAGATCGCCGCGATGAAAGGCTGGACGTTCGCGAAGAGCGTCGCGTGCGATGGTCCGACGCGGTGGATGGCGGTGAACCACAGCAGGTTGGTGAGTACGAGCGGCCCGAGGATCGCATACCCCAGGCCGACCCAGACGAGCGCGGTGAGGTCGAAGCTCTGCTCGGCGACCTGATGCGCTCCCGTCGCCGCCAGCGGAATCCAGCCGGCGAGGAGGACGAACGCCGAGATGCGAAACGGGGAGTAGCTCCGCATCAGCGGAGCGATCGCGACCGAGTACGCGGCCCATGTCGCCGCCGCTGCGACCGCGAGCGCGTCCCCCTTCACGTCCGCCGAGACACCTCCGCTCGCTCCCGCCGCGATCAGTCCCACGCCGACGAACGAGACGAGCGCCGCGGCCCAGAAGCGGGCCCGGACTCGCTCGAGCCCGACGGCGAACGCGAAGAGCGCCGTGAAGATCGGCGTCGCTCCCAGGATGAGCGCGGTCGTCGACGCGGTCGTCAGCTTGATCGCGTAGACGTACGAGAGCTGGTTCAGCCAGATGCCGACGCCGGCGGCGACGAGGAGCAGCACCAGATGTCGTCTTCCGACGCGGAGTGAGCCCTCGAGGCTGTACGTGAGCCCGGCGAAGAGAAGCGCCGCGGCGCCGTAGCGGAAGGTCGAGTACGCAATCGGGTGGAAGCCGTGGCCGAGGACGTATTTCGTGACCGTGAAGTTGAACGCCCAGATCAGCACGGTGCCGGCGAGCATCAGATCGGCTGAGGTCGCCCGCCGCATCGTCACCGACCCTAGCCGTCCGGCGCGACCTCCCCGGCCGGCCGCTCCGCAGGTTTGAGGCCGTCGCGGCGCTCGGCGACGTCCACGCCGCCGGGACGTTGTTAGCCTCCGGCCGATGGCCGAGCCGACGAAGGACGACGTCGACGCGCTCGTCGGCCCGGCGACGCCGCACTTCGCCTACCAGCTCCGCGCACGCGTGCGCCAGCTCGTGGAGGACCTGCCGGACGACCATCCGGTGCGCCGGTATGCCGAGGAGCGGATCGAGATGCTCGATCGGCTCGGACACGCGTCCTCGAAGGCGGAGGAGGGGCCGCGGGAGCCCCGCGACCGCCTCGGGCGCGAGTACGTCCCGAGCTGGGCGCCCGCCGACGAGCCCCTGCCGCCGAAGGGATAGCCCGCGTGGAGGGCAAGTC
>JALZFG010000119.1 GCA_030861645.1 Actinomycetota bacterium | reverse complement strand
ACGCTGGGGACGTCTCCCCAGTCAATGTCGCCCGTCGGACACCCCTCTCCGACGCGGAGCGAGATCCAGGCGGGCAATCTGGAAGCCGTGCAGAACTGCGCCGCGACGCGACGCCCTGATTGCGCAGAACCAGCGTTCAGCCGGTTTCGCGACGGCCGCGCTGCTGCGCGTGCGCATGCGGACGCGATGCCAGCAGAGCCAGGAGCGCAACCGCGAGAAAGTTCCGAAACGTGGGCTCTGGCCAACGCACCTGCGCCGCACCCTGGAACCACGACGGATCGACGAGAAACACGACGGCGGTAATCACGACCTTCGGGAACCAGCCGACGACAAGGAACAGCGTCGCAAGGACGATCCCCCAGAAGCCCAGCTCGGGCAGGCCGATCGCAGGTCCGAAGTCGAGCACGTTCCAGGCGACCCAGAAGATGAGCGGCCCAAGCAGCAGCGCGGCTGCGAGTGCGGCCAGCGCGACGACGACCCCGCCGGCGACGAGCGCGCCGATCCCGACGACTCGGAGCAGCGCGCGCAGGAGTGGATTCACGTGTGGAGCCGCCGATGTCGCAGGCGGCACGAAGCCGCACGTGACGCCACGTTACGCGGGCGAGGGATCACCGGCCGCTCGGGTTTTCACGGGACCCGAGCACGCTGCCGCAGTTCATCGTCTCAATTGCGCTGCGATCTGGGCGGCCCACCCACGAATCTCGTCCCAGTCGCGGTAGTCGCCTTCCTTCGCGCCCACGGCGCGGATCACGGCTCGCTCGGGAAAGCTGAGCTTACTCTTGTCGATCCTCCCGGCGAAGAGTCGATGGCCCGCGGTCTTCGTCGCGTCGGCGATCTCTTCGACCTTGACCGCTTCCTCCGCTTTCGGCCGCGGCGGATCGCCAATCGGGCCGCTCGAGAACAGCCACGTCTGGCGGGCGGCGAGCTCGTCCCTGTGCCGCTGGACGAAGTTCCGTGCCGGCTCGAGCCACTGCCCCATATAGACCGCGCTTCCGAGGACGACCGCTTCGTAGCGAGTGAGGTCGCTAACGTCGTCGATGCCGAGGCGTTCGACCCCGATGTTCTGCCCGTCGAGAACACCGGCGATTGCGTCCGCGATCTCGAGCGTCGCGCCGTGTTTGCTTGCTGCGGTGACAAGAACCGTCAGCTTCGCACTCCTCTCTGACCCTCAGATTCGATCAGCCCGGTACTACCTTTGTCCAGCATTCGTAACGACGGAATCGGAATCACCGCCGCAGACCCGTCGGCACATCGAGCATCTTCCACCACCTTGCGCTGACGCGCCTCGGTAATCGTTCAGGAACGTTCGGCGCGATGGCTTCTTCTCTTCCGATCGCAACCGTCGACCTGTACTGGCTGTCGCTCGGCGCGGGCGGCACTCCGTCCGCCTGAACGGGCGCGTCTTCGAGTGGGTTGCGGCCCGGATCGAACACCGCGATCGTCGCGATCTCTACCACTCGGCGCTCGAGGTGCACGTGCCCGAGGGACGGTTCGTGATCGAGATGACGCCGATCCGCCCGACCGACGGCGCCAAGCGCGGCGTCGTCGCGGAGGGTGCGGTTGGCGCACGCGCGGCGGGACGCTTCCGGCTCTTCCGCTACGAGGTGCGCCGGTGGCGCGATGGCGTCATCTCCGACATCGCCGAGGCGGTCGAGACTCCGCACCGCCTCAGCAACAACCTCGACTGCGCACGCCAACTGCTCGAACTCGTGCCGCAGGTGCCGACTCCGGTCTGGGGTCGCGACGAGCTGCACGCGGGGGAGATGTGGAACTCGAACTCGCTTATCTCGTGACTGATCGTGCGCAGCGGCCTCGATCTCGAGTCGGTCCACACGCCGCGGGGCGGACGAGCCCCAGGGTGGCGCGCCGGCATCATGGTGGCGCGGCGTCAGGAAACAGAAGCAGCTCAACCGCGAGGTCGCGCGAGAAGCGGGCGGGGCCCGTAGCTGCGATCGCGCCTGCATCCAGCGCGACGCTGTAGACGCCGAGCGAGACGGCACGAGCGGACGGCTGAGCGGCGATGGCGAGTCGACATACTGGCGGCGATGCCTTGCCAGGTGGGACGAACGAGCCACCGGAGGAACGCCTTCGGCGCACGCACGACGGACAGTGACTCAGACCTCGAGGGCGCCCCGGGACGCGCAAGATGAGGGTCTGCATCGTCGGCGCTTCCGGAAAGCTCGGGCAGTACATGGTGCAGCACTCCCTCGACCGGGGCTACGAAGTGGTCGGCGTGTGCCGGGAGCAGAGCGCCGGGAAGCTCGACGCGTTCAGGGGGCGCATCAGCGTCGTTCCCGGTGCGACAAACGACCCAGAGGTCATCAAGAGGGCGACCGCAGGGTGCGAGGGAGTGCTCGTCGTGCTCGTCCCGCGAGGGGTCCGCGGGCACTCGACCGGGACCGCCCAGGCGGTGCTCGACCACGCGCCTCGCGGGGCGCGCCTCGTCTTCTCATGCGGGTGGCACATCACGCGCGACGGCCAGGACGTGTACTCGTGGAGGTTCAAGGCGAAGGTGAAGACGCTCGGCTGGCTCGCGCGGCTCACGCGCTTTGCAAACCTGGACGACCAAGTGGAGGCGTGCCGGCGGGTGTTTGCGAGCGACACGCGATGGACCGTCGTGCGCGGCAGCGAGCTCGAGGAGGGCGAGAGCCAGGGGCTGCCCGTGTGGAGCCCGCACGTGGGCGATGCCATCCTCGAGAGCAACCTCACGCGCCGCGTCGACTTCGCCCTGTTCATGGTGGAGGCACTCGAGAACGACGAACTCATCCACGAGGCCCCGGCGATCGTCGGCCGCGGGACGGCCTCGGCGCGCACGCACGCAGCGAGCGGCTGAATCTTCAGTACGAGGGCGCCCGGCGCACGACGAGATGCCGGGGCACATGGACGGGAACGAGTCAGCCGCTCGAGCACATCTCGTGCTGCGACCCCCGCGCCTCACAAACTCCTGGCGATCCATAGCATCGCGCGGATGCACCGGTCGTCGTCCTCGACTCCGTCCGCGAGGGTGAGATCACTGGCATGGAGCTCGGCGACGAGGAGAGCTCCAGCGAGGTCGAGGTCACGCTCGACAACGGGAGCGAGGTCGACGTGCAACTCGACCGAAGCTTCGACGTCGTCGGCTCCGAGGACGACAGCGAGAACGACGACGACTAGCGCGCGAAGAGGGAGTCCTCGTCGCGGCTGCTTGTCAGGAAATGTGGAGCCGTTCCTTCAGCTTTCCGATCCGCTCGCTCAGCTCCTCGCTCAACTCACCCCGTTTTCGCTCGCGCATTTCTCGTCGCGCTTCCTTGGCGGCGGCCGCGGCGGCATCCTCGGCGGCCTCGAGTTCCGCCATCACCTCGTCGGCCGGGCGGCGGGTGACCTGGCCCTCGAGCTTCGCCATCTCCCCGTCGATCACCTCGACGGCGGGCTCCGTCACGGTCGCGACGACGGCCGTCGATCCGGGCGGGATCGCGCGGCCGAGCTCGCTCAGCGCGTCCTCCGTCCTCTCGGCCCGGTTGAGGTCGAAGGCGCCGCCGATAAGAGCGCCAGCGCCCCAGCCGAGAAGCATCCCCAGCGGACCCCCGAGGATGCCGACGAGCATCCCGATCAGACCACCACCCGCTGTCCCGGAGAGGCCGACGTTGTCCGCATGCTCGGCAATGCGGAGTCCCCCCTCTGGAGTGCGCTCTAAGACTGCGGCAGCACGGAGTCCGATGCGCCGATCGGCGTCGCACTGCTTGAGCACGCTCAAGGCCTGGTAGGCCTTGCTCTCCTCCGGAAAGCGGACGACCACTACGTTCTCGTCGGCCATGGCTCCTCCGTTCGTTGAAAGGTACGGCGATCACAAAGCGTCAGCGGCTGGCCGAGCCACGCGCGTCGGGGACTGATCAACCGATCCATCGCAACAGAGACGAGCTCCGGCGCGCGCAGGCGAACTGGGAGGCCGGACGCCGGGTTCCTTTGCCTACGACTGGGTTGGGCGCCTCGACGACCTGGGTGGTTTTCGGGCTCTTTCTCGCAGCCCTCACGGCGGTCTGAGCAGCGGTCGCATGCGGCGGCGGTGGGGACGTCTCGAACGGGGCCGACACCGCCTGGCCGCCGTCAGGTCATGAGAGTTCCGCCACCAGGATGCGGTGGCCGAGGTGGAGCTCGCGGAGTTTGCGCAGGTGCCCGTACCTGCGGTCCCACTCGCCGCTCGCAAGATCGGCGGCGAGCCGTTCGACCCCGGCGGCGACCTCCTGCTCGCTGAGGCGGGTGAAGGGGGAGATGTTTGCCCGGACGGTCGCGTCGAGATACGCCTCAGGTCGTGCCCAGTATCCGCTGAGAAGACCGTCCGTGCAGTCGGCCGGGAGCGCGACGCTGACCTCGCGCAGTGGCCCAAGATCTTGCTCGAGCATCGCGCGGATCTCGCTGAGCTCGTCCGCCTCCGCCCGGAACTGCGGAAAGTACCGCTCGACCAGCCAGAACTCCTCGTCCTGCCACATGTCGTTCATGAACACGACGATCCGCTGGCGGACAACCCGCCGCAGCTCCGCGAGCGCCCGCGGGACGTCATGCCAGTGGTGGATGGTGTTGATCGCGAGCGCGGCGTCGTAGCTCTTGTCCGGGAGCGGCAGCTCCTCCGCGCTGGCCTGGATGACCGGCGCCGCGCCCGGCGGACGCTGCGCGATCATCGTCGCCGACGGCTCGACGGCCAGCACCTCGCGATCGGTTGGCTCGTACGAGCCGGTGCCGGCGCCAACGTTCAGCACCGAACGCGCGTCACCCAGCGCGTCGAGGATCAGCACAGCGATCCGCGGATCCGGCTTCCGGGTCGCGTGGTAGCTGCGGCCGATGCGGTCGTAGAGGGTGCTCACCGGACCGGATTCGGGTCGTGCCAGAGCGGGACGAGATCGCCGAGTACCAAGCACGCCTCGACGCCAGCGGCCTTCGCCTCCGCGATCACGGCTGGCACGCGATGTTCAAGGCCACGGAGAGCAATGCCACCCACACGATCACCGTGAGGGAGTCCAGCAGAGACAGCGCCCGCGCGCACGGCGTTCGGCGAGATAGGTCGGTGCACGCGAGCGAAGACTGGCGCAGGCGAAGTCGCCGTTCTGTCGTCCGCGCCACCGTCGTCAAGCGCCGACGCGTCGCGCGAGGTGCATCGCGTACTCGTCGAAGTTGAGCGGGTTCGGCGTCGTCCGCCGTCGCGTCGGCTGGTCTCCGCTTAGCGGCTGGTAGCCGTCGAAGCTCGATTCGAGCACGCCCTCGCCGGCGGTCAGTCCCGGGAGTCGCCGCTGGAGGTCGTGGACTCGGGCTGACGGCAGGACCGCCTCGACGACCGAGAGCTCCCCGTGCAGGGACGGCGGCTCGATCGCCGCGCCGAGCCGGGCGAGCGCGGGCAGGACGGCGCCCAGTGCCGCCGTTGGGATCTCGAGGCTCACGCGGGCGAGCGGCGCGCAGACCACCGTCCCCGCCCGCTCGAGCGCTCGCATCAGGACGAGCGGCGTGAGCTTTCGGAAGTCAGCGGGCGTGCTGAGCGGTCCCCGTGTTGCCGGAGGGCCGTCAGGAGAGCTGTAGTTGCACTCGGTCATCGTCACGACGCAGTCGGTGACCTGCCAACCGAAGAGTCCCTCCCGCAGCGTCTGGCGGACGTACTGGCCCATGCGGTCGGTGAAGTTGTCGAGCTTCTTGTAGGCGTACAGCGGGACTGTGCGAGTGTCGACCGCCAGTCGGAACGCAATGCCCGAGTCCTTAGGCGCAGGATCGACGCGCAGCCCAACGGTGGCGAGAAACGGATTCGATTCGGCGTGGAGGATCTCGACCGCCTCGCCCGTGCCGATCGGGCGCTCGACGTAGATCGGCGTCGTCTCCCGGAACTCGACGTCGATCCGGAAGTCGTCCGCGAGCGTCGCCTGAATGACCTCCTTCTGCACCTCGCCGTAGAGCGAGACGGAGATCTCCTGCCGGCTGTCGTCGCGCCGCACGTTGATCAGCGGGTCTTGCTCGGCGAGCAGCTCGAGTGCGACGTAGAGCGCGCCCCTGTCGCCGTCATGACGGGGGACGGCGACCGCCTCAAGCGTCGGCGGCGCGAACGAGTCGGGCGCCGGTGACAACGGCGTCCGCTCGCCGATCGTGTCGCCGATCTGGATGTGGGTGAGACCCCAGAGCTTGCCGATCTCGCCTGCCGCGACCGACCCGCTGCGGACCGCGGATGCGCCGTCGAAGATGCTGATCGCGGTTACCTTCGCTTCCTCGTCTTCTTCGAGCCCGTCGCGGCGGAACCGCAGCCCGTCGCGGACGCGGATCGTGCCCGAGAACAGGCGGGCGTAGGCGACCTTCTCGCCGGCAACGCCGCGCTCGACCTTGAAGACCCTGGCCGAGACGGGACTGTCGGCGTCGCCGGCGGCGGCCGGCAGCAGCTGCGTCACGGCCTCCGTCAATGCGTCGACACCGGCGCCGGTGATCGCCGAGCCGAACACGACCGGATGCACGAGTGCCTCCTTGCTCTGCCTGGCCAGCTCCTCGTGCAGTTGAGTCCGCGAGACGGCCGTCTCGTCATCGAGGTAGGCAGCAAGCAACGCGTCGTCGTGCTCGGCGAGGAGATCGAGCATCCGCGAGGTGAAGGCGCCGTCGCCGTGCAGATGCGGCCTGTAGACGACGCTGCGGGTGCCCTCGCCGATGACAGATCCCAGCGCGATCGACGCCGACGTCAGCCGGTTGGAGATCTCCTTAAGCACCCGCTCGCAATCCGCGCCGCGACGATCGGCCTTGTTCACGAAGACGACGGTTGGAACACGGAGCCGCTGGAGCGCCCGCATCAGCATGCGGGCCTGCGGCTGCACGCCCTCGACCGCCGAGATGACCAGAACAGCGCCGTCGAGCACGCTCAGCACCCGTTCCACCTCCGCGATGAAGTCCGGGTGGCCGGGCGTGTCGATCAGGTTAACGGTGACGTCGCCGATCGCGAACGACACGACGGCGGACTTGATCGTGATGCCGCGCTGGCGCTCCAGCGCGAGATAGTCGGTCTGGGTCGTGCCGGCATCAACGCTGCCGACCTCGTCGATCACACCGGCGGCGTAGAGCAGCCGCTCTGTGAGTGTCGTCTTACCGGCGTCTACATGCGCCAAGATCCCCAAGTTGAGCGTTCTGCGATGCAAGCGTCATCCCCTCCGAATAGGTCGCGAAGGCCTTCTCGATGGACATGAACGCTGCGCGCATCTCGGCTCCTTGGTCGCTTGGCGCCAGCGGTCGAGATTAAAGCACACGAACGACCCGCAGACGTGATCGGTGACGCGGCCCGCGAGCCGCACGGGGTCTGAAGCGGCTTCACCTGAGC
>JALZFG010000110.1 GCA_030861645.1 Actinomycetota bacterium | reverse complement strand
CTCGAGCGGGACGGGCGCGGGCTCAACCTGACCGCGGAGGTCCGCGACGGGATCCGGCACCACTCGGGCCCCGGCGAGCCGGCGACGCTCGAGGGGAAGATCGTTCGCGTCGTCGACCGCGTCGCCTACATCAACCACGACATCGACGACGCGATCCGCGCCGGCGTGCTCCCGCCCGCGTCGTTGCCGGCGGACGCGATCGCGCTCCTCGGCGACACCGGGGCCCGCCGGATCGACGCACTCGTCCACGACCTCGTCGAGACGTCGGAACGCGAGGGGGACATCCGCCAGAGCGACGCCGTCGGAGAGGCGATGCTCGCGCTCCGGAGCTTCATGTTCGAGCGCGTCTACCTCGGCCCGCATTCCCGGCGGGAGCACGAACGCGCGAGAACGGTCGTCGCTCGCATCTTCGACGACGTGATCGACCGTGGGGAAACGGTCGAGTCCGCCGTCGACTACGTGGCCGGCATGACCGACCGCTTTGCCCTCACCTACGTGCAGTCGACCGATGGCTCGAATTAGCGCGGAGTCCGTCGAGCGCGTGAAGGCGACCGCCGACATGGTCGCGGTCGTGTCGGCGCGCACGCAGCTCCGCAAGGCCGGCGCGCGCTGGACGGGCCGCTGTCCCTTCCACGAGGAGCGGACGCCCAGCTTCTCGGTCAACGCCGTCGACAAGCTGTTCTACTGCTTCGGCTGCGGCAAGGGCGGCGACCTGATCTCGTTCGTGGAGGAGGTCGAGGGCGTCGACTTCGCGGGCGCGGTCGAATGGCTGGCCGAGCGCTTCGGCGTGGAGCTCGCGTACGAGGAGGCGTCGCCCGAGACGGAGCGCGCGCGTAGGCGGCGCGATCGGCTCCTTGCGCTCCTCGACCAGGCGGCCGTGTTCTACGCGCGGTACCTGTGGGAGTCGGAGGCCGGCGCGCCCGTGCGCCGGTACCTGCAGCAACGCAACCTGGGCGACGAGGTCTGCCGTGAGTTCCGCCTCGGTCTCTCCCCGGGAGGACGGACGCTCGTCGCGAAGGCGCTCGCGAAGGACTTCACGCACGACGAGCTCGTCGCGGCCGGCCTCGCGAACCGACGCGGGAACGACTACTTCGCCGGTCGCCTGATGTTCCCGCTCGCCGACGCCCGCGGCCGCGTGGTCGGCTTCCAGGCGCGGCGCCTGCGGGACGACGATCCGCTGCGCGCCAAGTACGTGAACTCCCCCGAGGGCGAGCTCTTCCGCAAGGGCGACCTCCTGTACGGCCTGCACCTCGCGCGCGCCGCGATCGCGAAGGACGCTCGTGCGCTCGTGGTCGAGGGGAACACGGACGTGATCGCGCTTCGTCAATCGGGGTTCGAGGCCGTCGTGGCGGCGATGGGGACCGCGCTCACGGACGCGCAGCTGCGCCACCTCGGCCGGCTGACGCGACGCATCGACCTCTGCTTCGACGGCGACGCGGCGGGCGAGACGGCGACCCTCCGCGGCATGGAGCTCGCCGCCCAGCGAGGCTTCGACCTCCGCGTCGTCGCCCTTCCGCCCGGGACCGATCCAGCGGACGCGCCCGAGGAGTTCGCGCGGCGGCTGGAGACGGCGGAGAGCTACCTGCACTACCGGGTCCGGCTCGAGCTCGACCGTGCCGCCGACCGTCAGGAGGCCTTCCTCAGCGTGCGCGAGCTCGTGGCGGGTGTCGAGGAGTCGCCGGAGCGTCAGGAGGCGCTTCGCCTCGTCGCCGACCGCCTCGACCTCCCGCGCGAGCTACAGGCGGGGCTGGCGCCGAGCCGCCGCGCGCAGAGTCGCTCCTCGGTGTCGCCGAAGGCGCTCTCGGCGGGCGCGCGCCTCGAGCGGGACGCGCTCGCGGGTTGCGTCTCACACCCTTCGCTGCTGCCGATCCTGCGCGAGCTCGGCCCCGACCACTTCGACGACGACCTCCACCGCAGGGCGTGTGTCCACCTCGTCGACCCCGGCGAGGCGGATGTCGCGCTGACCGCCCTCCTTGCCGAGCTTGACGCGCGCGCCGCGGCCGAGGCG
>JALZFG010000043.1 GCA_030861645.1 Actinomycetota bacterium | reverse complement strand
TTTCTGCTCCTGTTGCGTCCGCCTGGTGCATCGCGCGGGAGACCGCGTCCTCGTCGCCCCGCGCCCGCCCGGCGCCGCTTCCGGACTACAGTCCCAGCTTGTCGCCAAGCCCGCCCGGAAGCTTTTCCTTCAGTCCCGGGATCGTCTCGGCCATCGCGAGAAGCTCCTGTGGATCGACGCCGAAGCGCGAGAGGAGCCCGGCGTCCCGTTCGCTGTCAACGGTGTCCGGCAGCTCCCGCTCGGCGTCTTGCGCCTGCGACTCCTGCCCGCGATGGCGCAGGAACTCGAGAATCGCATCCTTTGGAATCTCCATGTATCCGCCTCCTCGTCGTTGCCTTGGGCAGCGAGTACCCAGGCGCCGCGGAGAACAACCTCGATTAGAGTCCGGCCGAATGGGACGTGGCTCGCGAGCGATCCGCCGCTGGCGGAACGACCGGAAGCGCAAGAAGAAGCTACGCGAGAAGCGCCGGCAGCCGCCGGCGCCAGCGCGCCGGCGGTCCTCCTAAAAAGAACGCGCCCCGCTCCGCCCGACGCAGCACGTACGGCTCCACGCCGACCTCGTCACCGGCTCGGTTCTGAGGTGTCCGTTTCCCGGACGCGCCCCGTTGATCGGGTAGCGGAAGCGGTTGCGTGCGCAACTCCTGCGGCTCGACAACGGGGGAAACACGACGCTGAATGTGCGCCGTCGCGGTGCGCCCGCTCGCGCGAGTTTTCGCGAGGTTTCGACCGGGAATTCGCATCGCATGACCCTCAGCGAGCGACGCTGGCGCGACGTCGTTTTCGTGCGAACGCTCGGCACCGGCTCGATGGACCGGTACTCGCAGAAGCTCGCGGAGCACCTTCCGGTCGAGAAGCTCGACACCGACGTCTACCAGCGATCCGCCGAGTTCAAGAAGGTCGCCATGCTCAGCGTCTCCTCCTTGCGCGGTTTCGCGAACGACGCCGGCTTTATTCGCCGGCTCCGAAAGCTCGCGGCGCCACTCGTCCACCTCCCGAATCACCACCTCGCGCGGCACGGCAACTTCCTTGGGGCGCAGTATGTCGTCACCGTCCATGACCTCATCCGGCACTTTGATGCGGAGGGGACCCGCGTCTTCATCCACGCGCCAAACCGGCGCGACCGCCTGTGCCTTCGACTCGATTACCTTGGAATTCGCAAAGCGGCGGCGATCGTCTCCGTCTCGGATACGACGAGGCGCGATCTCGTCCGCTTCTTCGGGATTCCCGAGCAGCGAATCTTCGTCGTGCACGAGGGCGTCGACCACTCGCTCTTTCGCCCCGGAGAGCCGCAGCGGCTCGGGCATCCCTACATCCTGTTTGTCGGCTCCGAGCATCCGCGAAAGAACCTCGCCACCCTCCTCCGAGCCTTTGCAGCCCTGAAGTGCGAGCCGCGCTTCCGCGACCTGAAGCTTCTGAAGGTGGGTGCGCCGGGTGGACGAGAAGCGCTGTTCCGCGAGCAGACGCTCACGGTCGTCCGCGGCCTCGGCCTCGAACGCGAAGTCGTGTTCACCGAGCGTGTCCCCGACGAGGATCTCGTCGCCTTCTACTCAGGCGCGGAGTGCCTCGTGCTCCCGTCGCTCTATGAAGGGTTCGGCTTCCCCCCGCTGGAGGCGATGGCAACGGGGTGCCCCGCGATCGTCTCCACCGCCGGAGCCCTTCCCGAGGTGACGGGCGACGCGGCAGTCAAAGTGGACCCGTACGACGACGCCGCTCTCGCCCACGCGATCGCCGCCGTGCTGGACGATGAGGCGTTGAGGCGCGAGCTGCGCGCGCGCGGGCTGGAGCAGGCGCGTCGCTTCTCGTGGGAGCGGGCGGCGCGCGAGACGCTGCGCGTGTACGCGGCGCTCGAGACGATTCGCGAGGAGGCGAGAGCGCTGTTCCCGGCGCCGGCTCCGGCAGATCCGCTCGCCGCGGCTTCTTCCCGGCGCCTGCACTGAGCAGGCGCGGCGCGCGCCCCCCTCGGGCGGTTTCTCGCCCTCGCGGAGCTCGCGGGAGCCCGCTGCGCGTGGTTGCGCCCCTCGATCGCGAGCGGTCGATCTCGCGCGATGCGCAAGCAGGAGCAGGTCACGATGTTTCTTCGAGCAGTTCCCGCAGCGTGACCTCGATCCCGTCCCGAACGACGTCGAGATCGGGGAGGGCCTCGGCGTCGGCGCAAAGCCCAAAGGACATCCGCCCGCCGAAGGAGACGCAGTTGACGCGCAGCGCATGGCGCGGCGCGATCTCCGCCAGCGAGTAGAACTCCCGGATCCGGCCGCCAGCGAGGTAGCGTGGCTCGGCGGGGCCGCGGATGTTCGAGACCGCGAGCGCGAAGACGCGCGGGTCCGACGCCGCCCGGTACGCGCGCCCGTAGAGCTGTCTCGAGACGTGCGAAAGGCCGGCGAAGAGCGCATAGAGCTCGTCGGCGTCGTGGCGGTCCTTTCGGTCTTGCGTCTCGCCGTGGATGGCGAGCAGGCGGCGCACCGGGTCGGCCTCGTCGAGGGGCAGATCGACGTTCAGGAACGAGTCCCGGTTTCCTGTCGCATCCTCCTCGTCCGGCCGGTGCATGCTGACGGGTACCTGCACGCGGACGAGGTCGGCCGGCCGATTGCGGTGCTGCAGCC
>JALZFG010000034.1 GCA_030861645.1 Actinomycetota bacterium | reverse complement strand
GAGTCGAGCCGGCGATCGCCCGAGTTGTCGATCACAGCGTCATCCGCCGAGGTTGACGACGCCGTCGCAGCGTCCGGCGTCCTCGTCGCTGTGCGTGGCGAGCAGGACGCCGAGATGCGGACGGCGGTCGAGCGCGCGCCAAAGACGGTCGCGCGCGCTCTCGTCGAGCGAGCGCGTCGGCTCGTCGAGCAGGACGGCGGGAGGCTCGCCGATCAGCGCCCGTGCCAGCGCAAGCTGCTGAACCATTCCGCTCGAGCAGCTCGCGACGCGTTGGCGGGCGATCTCTTCGAGCTCGAGCTCGTCGGCGAGGGCGTCGACCGCGCGCTTGGCGACGCGCTCGGTGCGCAGCCGCAGCCGGGCGAAGAAGAGGAGGTTCGCCCGGCCGGAAAGCCGCAGGTCGAACGACCGCTCCTGAGCGAGAGAGACGCCGAGGAGCGACCGAGCCGCGAGCGTGCCCGCACGGTGCCCCCCGACGGTGACCTCCCCTCCCGAGGACTCCACCGTGCCGGCGATGCAGCGCAGGACGGTCGTCTTGCCGGACCCGTTCGGTCCGCGCAGGGCCACGCGCTCGCCCCCGGCGACGTCGAGGTCGAGCGAGCCGATCACGTCGCGACCGTCGAAGATCCGCGACAGTCCTCGCGCCCTGATCATCGGGGTCGAAGCGTAGAAGATCGCCGATCGACCTCCCGACGCGGCGGCGGCCGATACGCTTGGCCGGCGGTGGGCAACACCTTCTCGCTCGGACGCGTCGCCGGCATCGAGATCGGGCTCAACTGGAGCTGGCTCGCGATCTTCGCGCTGATCGTCTGGTCGCTCGCGGTCGGGGTCTTTCCGAGCACGAATCCGGGTCTCAGCGATGGGACGTATGTCGCGATGGGCATCGTCGCCGCCGTGCTCTTCTTCACGTCGCTCGTGCTCCACGAGCTCGGGCACGCGCTCGAGGCGCGCAGGGAGGGGATGGAGATCGAGGGCATCACGCTCTGGCTGTTCGGGGGCGTCGCGAAGTTCAGGGGCATGTTCCCCTCGGCCGGCGCGGAGCTTCGCATCGCGATCGCGGGCCCCCTCGTCTCCCTGCTCATCGGCGTCGTGTTCGTCCTGATCGCCTGGGGGCTCGACCTGCCCGAGGCGGTCGACGGCGTCGCCGCGTGGCTGGGCTACATCAACCTCGTGCTGCTCGTCTTCAACCTGATCCCGGCGCTACCGCTCGACGGCGGTCGGGTGCTGCGCGCCGCTCTCTGGGCCGCCAGGGGGAGCTTCGCCTGGGCGACCCGGCTCGCGGCGAGCATCGGCCGCGGCTTCGGCTACCTGTTCATCGCGGCAGGGATCGGGCTCTTGATCTTCCAGGGAGTCTTCAGTGGCGCGTGGCTTGCGTTCATCGGCTGGTTCCTGCTCCAGGCCGCCGGCGCCGAGGCGCGCTACCTCGCGGCGAGGCAGGCGCTCGGGGGCCTACGGGTCCGTGATCTGATGGTGCGGGAGCCCGTAACGGTCCGCCCCGACCTGACGCTCGGACAGTTCATGGACGACGTCGTCTGGGCGCGTCGCTACACGACATATCCAGTCGTCGAGGACGGGCGCGCCGTCGGTCTCCTCCCTTTCCGCTGCGTCGCCGAAGTTCCCCGCTCCGAGTGGGACAGGCGCCGCGTCGGCGATTGCATGCTTCCTCGTGAGCGCGTCCCCGTCCTCGAGGAGGAGGAGGACCTGACCGAAGCGCTGCAGGAGTTGAGTGAGGGCCCGGTGCAGCGCGGACTCGTGCTCGACGGCGACCGGCTCGCGGGGTTCCTCTCGATCAGCGACCTCGCGCGGGCGCTCGAGGTCGGCGGCGTGCGGCGCCGCCGGGTCGAGAGGCCGCACGGCGCGTAGCGGACTCCCCGAGCGGCTGCAGGCGGAGGAGCTGCTCGCGGTGTCTCACGATCCTGGCGGTCGTGCGCCGGTCACCGACCGCCTCTGGTGGCGCGGCGGCGTCCTCTACCAGATCTACCCGCGCTCGTTCGCTGACTCGAACGGCGACGGGATCGGTGACCTCGACGGGATCGTCTCGCGGCTCGATTACCTCGAGTGGCTCGGCGCCGATGCGATCTGGCTGAACGCAACGATGCCCTCGCCGAATGCCGACTGGGGGTACGACGTCGCCGACTACCGCGATGTCCACCCCGACTTCGGCACGCTCGCCGATCTGGATCGACTCGTCGACGAGGCCGGGCGCCGCGGCGTCCGCGTCGTCCTCGACCTCGTCCCCAACCACACGAGCGACGAGCACCCGTGGTTCCAGGAGTCCCGCTCCTCCCGCTCCTCGCGCCGCCGCGACTGGTACGTCTGGCGCGACCCGAAGCCCGACGGCTCGCCCCCCAACAACTGGCGCTCCGTCTTCGGAGGCCCGGCGTGGACGCTCGACGAGCGGACAGGCCAGTGCTACCTGCACAACTTCCTGCCGCAGCAGCCCGATCTCAATTGGTGGAGCGACGAGGTGCGGGCGGAGTTCGACGACGTCCTCCGGTTCTGGTTCGAGCGCGGGATCGCGGGGTTTCGGATCGACGTCGCCCACGGAATCGTCAAGGACCGCGAGCTTCGCGACAACCCGCCGGCGTCGGCCGCCGACCCGCCTGAGGTGCGCGAGCGCGGTCAGCGCTTTGTCTACAACCTCAACCGGCCGGAGGTGCATGAGGTGTTGCGGCGCTGGCGGCCGATCGCCGATGAGCAACGGCCTCAGCGCGCGCTCATTGGCGAGACGTGGGTGCTCGAGCTCGCCCGGCTCGTCGAGTTCTACGGAAGCGGCGAGGACGAGCTCCACCTCGCGTTCAACTTCCCGTTCCTGCTCGCGCCGTTCGAGGCGGACGCGCTGCGCGCGGTGGTGGAGGAGACGGAGGCGGCGCTACCGGAGCTCGCCTGGCCCGCGTGGACGCTCTCGAACCACGACGTCGTCCGCTTCCCGACGCGCTGGTGCGGCGGCGACGAGCGTAAGGCGCGCTGTGCGCTCCTCGTCCTCCTGTGCCTGCGCGGGACGCCCGTCCTGTACTACGGCGACGAGCTCGGCCTTCCGCAGGTCGAGGTACCGCCGCCGATGCGGCAAGACGTCTTCGGTCGGGACGGCGCACGGACGCCCATGCAGTGGAGCGAGCGCCCGGGGGGCGGCTTCAGCGAGCCTCGCGCGACACCGTGGCTTCCGCTCGGCGACACCCGCTGGAACGTCGCCGCGGAGCGCGGCGATCCCGGATCCGTCCTCGCTCTCTGCCGCGACCTCATCCAGCTGCGCCGCCGGGAGCGTGACCTGGTCGACGCGGGCTACGCACGAATCGAGACGCCGCCCGGAGCTTGGGCCTGGCGGCGTGGCGCGCGCGTTGCAGTCGCGGTGAACCTCTCGGACGACGAGGCGCAGGTCGAGGGAGTCGAGGGACGCGTCGCGCTCGCGACGGACCGAGCTCGCGACGGTGAGCGGCTCGACGGGAGCCTGCGGCTCGCCGCGTGGCAGGGGGCCGTCGTCACGGCGGAGTGACGGGCGCTGCCGCGAGGGTCGCCAGCACGTCCGTCCCGTAGCGCTCGAGCTTCGTCTCGCCGACTCCGGTCACGGTCGCGAGCTCCTCGGCGCTGGCCGGGCGTCGCTCCGCGATCTCGATCAGCGTGCGGTCGTGGAAGACGACATACGCGGGGACGCCGTCCGCTTCCGCGCGGCGGCGGCGCCAGTCCTTGAGGGCGCCGAGCGCGGGCGGGAACGCGTCCGGCGGGAGCGAACGCGGACGTGTGCGCCCGACGCCGAGCTCGCGCAGGAACCGACTCGGCTTGGCGACCCACGTGAGTGCCAGGTGGCGCTTCGCCCTCGTCATCCCGACGTAGAGCAGGCGGCGCTCCTCCGCGAGCGCGCTGTCGCTC
>JALZFG010000004.1 GCA_030861645.1 Actinomycetota bacterium | reverse complement strand
GCACATCGCAGAGCGGTCGGGCTGCCGGCTCGTCGTCGACCTCGAGCGCGTTCCCGTGGCAGACGGCGTGGCGGAGGTTGCCGCGCGCGTCGGCAAGAGCGTTTGGGAGCTCGCGTGCGGATTCGGGGAGGATTACGAGCTCCTCGCCGCCGTCCCAGACGGGGATCGGTTCCACGCTGTTGGCCGCTGCGAGGAGGGCCTCGGCGTCGATCTCCGCCTGGGCGGACAGCCGGTCGAGCTCGGCGGCTGGGACCATTTCCATTAGCGTCGGGAGGGCAGCCCTCCCCACGAACCCCCTCCCACCGAGGAGTCGGCCGCCGGGCGAGCGAAGCCCGCCCTCATCGGTACGACGGTCGACTGCGCGCTCAAGCCGCCGACATCGGCTCGGCGTGCCCAAGCAAGCGTCGCGCAGGTTCCGGTCGAAAGCCGCCGCTCTCGGAGCGTGGGCCTGCCCCGTCGCGCTGACCCCCCCGCGCGTCAAGGGTTCGCGCGGAACCACGAGGGGTCGCCGCGGCCCCAGGACTTGCGTCGGGCGCGAGCCGTCCGTAACCCTTCCCGGGTGATCGGCTTCGTGGTGCGGCGCCTCCTCTGGGGCGTCGTGCTGGCTCTCGTGATCACCTTCTGCACGTTCCTCCTCTTCTTCGTCGTGCCGACGGAGGGGGCCGGACGAGTCGACGTCCGCGGTGGCGAGAGGACGACGATCGCCGAGGTGTTCGAGTTGCAGCGGACGCCGGTTCCACAGCAGTACGCGGAGTTCCTCTGGGGCATCGTCCGGCACGGCTCGCTCGGTTACTCGCTCGTGGATCGAGAGCCCGTCGTCGACACGCTCGCCCGCACCGTGCCCGTGACTGCCTCGCTGGTCGTCGGGGGCGCCGTTGTCTGGCTGCTGATCGCGCTCCCGCTCGGCGTCTTCTCGGCCGTGAGGCCGCGTTCCCTCCTCGACCGCGTGGGCATGATCGCCGTCTTCGTCGGCGTCTCCGCCCACCCGGCGTGGCTCGGGCTCATCCTGTCGTACGTCTTCGGATACAAGCTGCACGTGACGCCGCTCGGCGGCTACTGCGACTTCTTCTACGCCTCGACGGCCTGCGGCGGGCCCGTTCAGTGGGCGTACCACCTGCTCTTGCCCTGGTTGACGTTCGCGGTGCTCTTCGCCGCGCTCTACGCGCGGATGGTGCGCGCGAGCGTGCTCGAGTCGCTCGACGAGGACTACGTCCGAACGGCGCGCGCGAAGGGCGCGTCGCGGTCGCGAACGCTGCGCGTCCACGTCCTGCGAAACGCCATGCTGCCGGTGGTCACGATGCTCGGTATGGACGTTGGGCTCGCCTTCGGCGGCGCGCTCTTCGTCGAGAGCGTCTACGGTCTGCCGGGGGTCGGCCGCACGATGATCGGAGCCCTCGCGCGAAGCGACCTCCCCGTGATCCTCGGCATCGTGCTCGTCGTCACGGCCGCGGTGCTCGTGTTCAACCTCATCGTCGACCTGCTGTACGCCGTGCTCGATCCGCGCGTCCGAACGCCCGTCCAGTCGTACGACGTCGGCGAGCGGACGCCCGCGCCGCCGGCGGCGACCGCGTCCCAGCGCGGCCGCGTGATCGGCGAGTCGGCCCGCGAGTCGACGTAGCTACAGCCAGGGCGCGAGCGCGCGCTCGTACGCCGAGGGTCCGCGCGCGCCGATGACGGTCTCGCGCGGCCGGCCCCCGGCGAACACGATGACCGTCGGTAGCGACAGCACGCCGTAGCGGGAGGCAGCCTCGACGTTCTCGTCGACGTTCACCTTGAGGAGCTGCATCCGCTCGCCGTGCCGCTTCGCGATGTCTTCGAGGATCGGCGTGACCGCGTCGCAGGGACCGCACCACGGCGCCCAGAAATCGACGAGCACGGCGACCTCGGCCCGCAGCACGTCGCGCTCGAACGTCGCGTCGGTCGTCTCCCGCACCATCTCATCGTAGAGACGGCGGCGAGCGCCTCCCGTCGGTCCGCGAGGCAGAAGCGTGGCTGTGCGCGCGTAAGATCGCCGGCGTGGCAACGACGCTTCCGAAGAACAGCGAGGTCGCCGAGCGGTTCGAGCTGCTCGCCGACTTGCTGGAGATCGAGGGTGCCCAGTCGTACCGGGTGATCGCCTACCGGCGCGCCGCCGCCCGTATCCGAGAGACCCCCTCTCTCGTCGCCGAGCTCGCCCTCGAGGGTCGGGCGCGCGATCTGCCGGGGATCGGGCGGACGATCGAAGGGAAGATCGTCCAGATCGTTCGCGACGGCGAGATCGAGGCGCTGCGGGAGCGCAAGGACGCCGTTCCGCCCGAGCTGATCGCATTCCTGAGCCTCCCCGGCCTCGGGCCCAAGACCGTGCGGCGCATCTGGCAGGAGCTGGGGATCACGTCTCTCGAGGAGCTGCGCCGCGCGGCCGCGGAGCAGCGGCTGCGACGGCTGCCCGGCCTCGGCGTGAGGACCGAGGAGAACCTCCTGTGGGCACTCGCACGGCGGCAGGAGGAGCCGCAGCAGGCGACGCAGCGCACGACGCTTCTCGGCGCCGCGCTGCCGGCGGCCCGCGAGGCGGTCGCGCAGCTCCGCGAGCACTCCGCGCTCGACCGCATCTCGGAAGCCGGGAGCGTCCGGCGCCGGAAGGAGACGGTGCGCGACATCGATCTGATCGCGACCGCGCGGGATCCCGCGTCGCTCACCGAGCACTTTGTCCGCGACGAGCGCGTGGGCGAGATCGTCGCGCATGGCCCGACGAAGGCGACGGTGGTGTGGCACAACGGCCTTCGCTTCGACCTCCGGGTCGTGCCTCCGGAGTCCTACGGCAACCTGCTCCAGCACTTCACTGGGTCGAAGGAGCACAACGTGGCGTTGCGGGAGGAGGCGGTACGCCGTGGCCTCTCCGTCTCCGAGTACGGCGTTGCCGTGGTCGAAACCGGCGAGGTCGAGACGGCCGAGACGGAGGAGGACGTCTACCGGCTGCTCGGGTATCCGTTCATCGTGCCGGAGCTGCGTGAGAACCGCGGCGAGCTCGAGGCTGCTCGCCGCGGCGAGCTTCCGGCGCTCGTGGAACTCGGGCACCTGCGTGGCGACCTCCATCTCCACTCCAGCTGGTCGGCCGACGCCGATCACACGCTCGAGGAGATGGCGCGCGCGGCCGTCGCGCGGGGCTACGAGTACCTCGCCGTCACCGACCACTCGCACTACCTTCGCGAGGGCCGATTCGAGGCGCAGCGGGACGAGGTCGAGGCGCTGAACAAGCGCCTGGAGCCGTTCCGAGTCCTGCGCGGAATCGAGGTCAGCATCGCGCCCGACGGCTCGCTCGACGCCTCCGACGACGAGCTCGAGTCCTGCGACTGGGTCGTCGCGTCGCTCCACCGTGCATTCGACGCGAATCCAACCGAGCGGCTTCTCGCCGCGATGGAGCACCCCCACGTCGACTGCATCGGTCACGCAACGGCGCGGAAGCTCGGCCGCCGCGCGGGAGCAGAGGTCGCTATCGAGCGCGTGATCGAGAAGGCGGTCGAGACCGCGACAGCGCTCGAGATCAACTCGCAGGCCGACCGCCTCGATCTGCGTGACACGCATGCGCGCGCGGCGGGCGAGGCGGGAGCGACCATTGTCGTCTCGAGCGATGCGCATCGCATCCGCGAGCTCGCCAACGTCGAGCTGGGCATCGCGCAGGCGCGGCGAGCCTGGCTGACGCCCGAGCAGGTGCTCAACACGCGGCGGCGGCGCGAGCTCGAGGCGTTCCGGCGGCGGGCGCGTGCTCGCACGTCGTAGACGGCAGTCGCCGGGGAAGTGATCGGCGGCATGAGCTTTCGAGACGACGGTGCCTCGGCGCTCGACTGGGTCGCGCGCTACCTGGAGCGCGTCGACGAGCTGCCGGTGCTCGCGCAGGTCGAGCCGGGCGATATCCGCTCGCGGCTGCCCGCCTCCCCGCCCGACGAAAGTGAAGGGTTCGACGCCGTTCTCCACGATCTCGATGAGGTCATCCTGCCCGGCATCACGCACTGGCAGAGCCCGCGGTTCTTCGCGTACTTCGCCACGACCGGGTCGGAGCCGGGAATCCTCGCGGAGCTCTTGATCGCCGCGATGAACGCCGTCGGCATCGTCTGGCGAACATCTCCAGCGCTCACGGAGCTCGAGGAGGTGGCGCTCGCCTGGCTCGCGCAACTGCTGGGGCTTCCGCAGGGGTGGCACGGGCACATCGAGGACACCGCTTCGGTCTCGACGATTGCGGCGCTGGCGGCGGCTCGAGCGGCAAAGCCCGGTCATCGGGTCGTTTCCTGCTCGCAACAGGCGCACTCGTCCGTGGCGAAGGCGGTGCGGCTGCTCGACCTCGAGC
>JALZFG010000511.1 GCA_030861645.1 Actinomycetota bacterium | reverse complement strand
TCCCGACGGCCCGCTTCGACGAGCCGCCCGGGCGCCGCGTCGCGCTCGTCCCCGCGGGCGGTCACCCCCTGGCGGAGATCGATCTCCGTGGGTCGGTGACGCTCGTCCTCGGCGGGGAGCGTGAGGGCCTGCCCGACGAGGTGGTCTCGGCGTGCGGCGAGGCGGCGACGATCCCGGTCGCCGAGGGCGCCGAGTCGCTCAACGTCGCGATCGCGGGCGCGATTGCATTGTACGAGTGGCGGTGCCAGAATCGCCCGCGGTGAGCGTGACTGGCTGGATCGCCGGCTGGGAGCGGGCGTGGAACTCCGGCGATCCCGGGCCCATCGACACCATCTATACGGACGACTGCGTCTTCCGCTCCCATCCCTTCCGCGATCCCGAGGACCCGCGCGCGTACGTCCGGCGCGTGCTCCCGACTGAGGAAGAGGTCGACGCCCGCTTCGGCGCGCCCGTGATCGAAGGAGATCGAGCGACGGTCGAGTGGTGGGCGACGCTGATCGAGGAGGGACAGGAGGTCACGCTCGCCGGCTGCTCGGTCCTCCGGTTCGCCGCCGACGGCCGCTGTCGCGAGCAGCGCGACTACTGGTCGATGACGCCCGGAAGGCGACCGCCGCCGGACGGCTGGGGGCGCTAGGCGCGGGCGAGAAACGCGGCGCGCAGGTGCGGCGTTACGCGTCTTGCTGTCGCGGCTGCCACGCCGGGTCGAGTTCGATCTCACCCCGGCGCGCCGCCGCGCGCTTCGCCTCGAGCTCCGCCCGCGGTGGATCACCCGGGCGCGGCCGTCCCACCGTGATGATGTGTCGCCGGCCGCGGTACACAAGGTGCCCGCTGAGATGTGTCTCGCCGGTGAAAGGGCCGAGCTTTCGGCCTTCCGGTTTCCGGTCGAGTTTCCGGGAATGGGTATTCCCTTTGCTCGAGTTGAAGTGCGAAGCGCCTGCAAAGACGAGTTGAGGGTTCTGAGCTACGCGAGGTCGCTCGGGAGCAGCGAGTAGATGAAAGCGTCGGCCCGCCGCCGATCGAAGACGAGATAGGAGCGCAGATGTCCTTCGCGCCGAAAGCCGACCTTCTCCAGAACGCGCTGCGAGACGACGTTGTCCGGCACAACGAGCGCCTCGACGCGCGCAAGCCCGGCGTCGGTCACGGCCCACCGCGCGACGAGCGCGACTGCACGCGAGCCGAGGCCGCGGCCGCGAGCGCGCGGTATCAGCCAGTAGCCGATCTCGGCGGTGAGCGGCTGACGTTGGAACAGCAGGACAACCGCTCCGAGCGCGTCGCGACAGCGTGCATCAGCAATCGCCAGGGACAGCCCTTCGCCCTTGACGGCCCGTCCCCACTGACGTTCGATCCACGCGAGACCCTCGGCGGGAGTGAACTTCGCGGGGACAGTCGTGCCTTCGGGGATGACGGGATCGCGGCTCGCTTCCTCGACACAGCCGATGTCGCTCTCCAGCCAAGGACGCAGCACGACCACGCCGTCAGAAAGCGGCGGTTCGGGATAGGACAGCACGACCGGCTGATCGGGCATCTCATTCAGGCTACGGCGACCTTGTGGTCGTCCAGGTAGGCATCGACATTTCCGGGATTCGGCGAGGTCCCACACCCCGCGGCGTAGGGTTTCCGCGTGCACGTGTTCGTGTCACGCCGCGTGCCCGAGCGCGTGCGGGCCGAGCTGGAAGAGCGCTTCGAGGTCGACGTCCACGACTCGGAGCGTCCGCTCGCTCACGACGAGCTGCTGGGGCGCGTCAAAGGACGCGCGGGGCTCGTCACGATGCTCAGCGACCGCGTCGACGACGAGCTCCTCGAAGCGGCGGGACCCGGTCTTCGCGTCGTCGCGAACTACGCCGTCGGCGTCGACAACGTCGACCTCGTCGCCGCGAGCCGCCGGAGGGTCGTCGTGACGAACACGCCTGACGTCCTGGCCCGGGCGACGGCGGAGTTCACGCTTGCGCTCCTGCTGGCGCTCGTCCGCCGCATCGCCGAGGGCGACCGGCTCGTTCGGCGCGGCGAGCCGTGGGCCTGGGCGCCGACGTTCATGCTCGGCGACGGTCTCGGCGGCAAGGCGCTCGGCTGCGTCGGGTTCGGCCGCATCGGCCGTGAGGTCGGGACGATGGCGTCCGCTCTCGGGATGGAGGTCGCCTACACGAATCGTCGGGGGCCGCTCGAGTCACCGTTCCGTTGGCTGCCGCTCGCCGAGCTGCTCGCCCGCGCCGACGTCGTTTCCCTGCACTGCCCGCTGACGCCGGAGACCCATCACCTGATCGACGAGGCGTCTCTCGCCGCCATGCGCGCGGGCGCCTACCTCGTGAACGCCGCGCGCGGCCCGATCGTCGATGAGCGGGCGCTCGCGCGCGCGATCGCGCGCGGTCACCTCGCGGGCGCTGCGCTCGACGTATACGAGCGAGAGCCCGAGGTCGAGGAGGAGCTGCTCGGCCTCGAGCGAGTCGTCCTGACTCCCCATCTCGGCAGCGCGACGGCGTCGGCCCGCGAGGCGATGGGGATGCTCTGCGTGGACG
>JALZFG010000505.1 GCA_030861645.1 Actinomycetota bacterium | reverse complement strand
GCCTCGGCCCGCTCACGCCAGCGCTCGGGCGGGGCGAGGCGCGAGCGGAAGTTGAGGTCGTAGGAGGTGTGACAGCCTGCGGCCCGCGCCGCGGCGAGAGCGTCGAGCGTCGCTCGCGCGCACGCCTCGGAGAGGGCCGCGGTGATCCCGCTCGTGTGGAACGCCCTCGCTCCCGCGAGCAGCGCCGGCCAGTCGAAGGCGTCGGGGTCGAGCGTCGCGAACGCGGAGCCGGCTCGGTCATAGTGCGCCGCGCTCGGTCGCGGTGACGCGCCGACCTCGACGAAGTAGAGGCCGAGCCGCTCCGCGTCGCTCCAGAGGACGCGATCGACGTTGACGCCGGCGGAGCGTGCGTGCGCCGCAACCAGGCGCCCCAGGGGGTTCTCGGGAAGGCGCGAGACCCAGGCGGTCGAGGTTCCGAGCCGCGCGAGCCCCACCGCAACGTTCAGCTCCGCGCCTGCCGGCCAGACCTCGAGCGTTCGGGCGTGCTCGAGCCGCTGGTGTCCCGGCGGCGACAGCCGAAGCATCGCCTCCCCGAACGTGACGACCTCGGACACCCCGCAATCCTACGACCGCCGCGAGCGCGCGCCGCGCGTGCGAGCGGCGCGGCGGCTCGCGCCAACCCTCAAGCAACCCTCAAGGGGGTCTGGCCCCCCTCGCGTCCGCGTCGCGACCGCGCGACCGCCAGAGCGAAGGGCGCGAGGCGTCCGCCGTCAATAGACGGCGCGGCCGCCGGAGAGGTCGAAGCAGGCGCCGGTCGAGAAGCTCATCTCCTCGCTCGCGAGGAACGCGATCAACGCGGCGGCCTCCTCCGGCCTTCCCGTCCGACCGAGCGGGATCCGCGAGACCATGTACCGGACGTGCTCCTCGCTCATGTCGGCGAGCATCGGCGTCTCGATCACGGCGGGCGCGATGCAGTTGACGAGCACGCCCGTTCCGGCGACGTCCTTGCCGATCGCCTTCGTCATCGCGATCACGGCCGCCTTGCTGGCCGAGTAAGCGGTCGCCATCGGGTTTCCCTCCTTGCCGGCGATCGACGCGACGTTGACGATCCGTCCGTACCCGCGGGCGAGCATCCCCGGCAGGACCGCGCGGTTCGCGTAGAAGGTGCCGGACGAGTTGATCGCGAAGACGCGTTCCCACTCCGCGTCCGGAACCTCCACCGTCCGCAGCGAAGCGCCGCTGACGCCGGCGCAGCACACGAGCACATCCACGCGCTCGAACTCCGCCTCGACGCGACGAACGGCGCCCTCGACCTCGGAGGAGCGCGTGACGTCTCCCCGGATCGCAAGGCCGTCCTCGCACCGATCGGCCTCGAGGTCGAACACGGCTACACGCGCGCCCGAGCTCCCCAGGCGCTCGGCGACGGCGGCCCCGATCCCGCGTGCGCCGCCGGTCACGAGCGCGACGCGGCCCTCGAAGTCGTACCGGATGCCCTCGCGCACGCGCTCGTACAGTAACGTCGCGTGCGTCGCGGCCGAGACGCGACTGGCGGAGGCGAGACCCTGGTCGCCGCGCGCGCCGCGCTCGACGACGTCCGGTCGAAGCTGGAGCGCCGGCACCCCCTACCGTCGCCCGCTCAGCCGGCCTGCGCGGTCCCGCCGAGAGGAATGCCGAGTAGGCGCTCGAGCGCGAGCACGGTCTCCTTCGACGAGCGATGCCGAACGGCCGTCATTCCGACGCTCTCGGCGGCCGCGCAGTTCGAGGCCAGGTCGTCGACGAAGACGCAGTCGCCCGGGTCGAGTCCTAGGCGCTCAGCCGTAAGGAGGAAGATCTCGGGCTGGGGCTTCCGCAGCCCGACCTCGCCCGAGAGGATGACGACGTCGAAGAGTCCGAGCAGCGCCCGGGCGCGGCGGTAGATGCCAAGGCCCCAGGAGTTCGAGAGCAGCGCGAGCGCCATCCCCTGAGCGCGTGCCGACTCGATTGCGCCAACCATCGTTGCGTCAGGACGCGCCGCGGCGAAGAGACGGTCGACGAGGTGATCGGCGGCCACGCCGAGCCGCGCGGCGATGCGCGCCCCGAACTCCTCCTCTCCGATCGCGCCGACCTCGAGCCGATGGAGGTCGGCGAGCGCCTGCTCGTCCTCGACGAAGAGGTGGACGAGCGCGTCGGGCTCGAGGCGCTCGGACCGGCAGAACGCACGGAAGGACTCGAAGACGCTCGTCGTGAGAACGCCGCCGTAGTCGACGACGAGCGCGGGCACGACGCCGATCGTAGTCGGCGAGGCTCGCGAGCGAGGCTCGCTACCCCACGGTGAACCGGCCGCTCGACGCGGGCTGCGGCGTGAGCGCGTTTTCGTCGCCTGCCGTCCGGGAACGTCCAGCAGATGACTGACGAGCGAACGATTCGGTGCCCTTCGTGCGGCATGGAGGTGGCCGTCGCGGAAGCGCGCGAGAAGGGCGAGGCGGACGAGCTGAGCCCGCTTACCTGCCCGACGTGCGGCGCCGGCTTCGACCGCGACGGGAACCTCGTCCACGAACCGGTGGTCGGGCCGTAGCGAAGCGGGCCGGAGGCCAGGTCTAAGCTTCGACCGTGGTCTTCGATCCGCTCGCGCACTACCCGCTCGGCGCGAGTCGCGCCGATCGCCTGCGCACGCCCGGGGGGATGGCGCTCGAGGACGTCACGCTCGACGCGCTTCGCGCCGGGCGCTTAGCGGCGGACGACCTGCGCGCGACCGCGGAGACTCTCGCCTCCCAGGCGGCCGTCGCTCGCGCCGCGGGGCGCTCGCAGCTGGCCGACAACCTCGCCCGTGCGGCCGAGCTGGCGAGCGTCCCTCCGGACGTCGTCCTCGCGGTCTACACAGC
>JALZFG010000491.1 GCA_030861645.1 Actinomycetota bacterium | reverse complement strand
AGACCGCCCCGTCCTCGTCTCCCTAGCGACCGACGCCTGCGCTTCGGCAGATCCGCCTACAGGGCCGCGTCAGAACTTCCCATAGCGGTCGTCCGGAAGTCCTCCCGCACGATGAAGTCGGACGTCGCGGCAGCCCGCGTCGAGGACGACGCCGGCGACTCCGCGCGCTTTGAACGACGGCGCGGAGACCTCCCCGAACTGCGCGCTCTCGTCGTCGCGCGTCGCGTAGACCGCGGGATGCGCCGCCGGGGTTGAGGGTGGCGGCGAGGCAGCGAGGCGCAGCCCGGCCTCGTCGAGCACGTCGGCGATCACGGCGGTATCGAGTGGGCGGAAGCGCCGCGCGAGTCGCTTCAGCGCCGGGCACGGAAGAGCTCGATCGTCTCTCTAACGCCGTCTCGAAGCGGGGTGGAGAGCGGCGCGCTCGCCTCGAACTCCTCGGGGAAAGGGAGCGGCTCGTCGGCGTACGTGATCCGTCCGGCGGCCCCGGGCGCGGCCTCCTCGATCGTGGCGACGACCTCCGCCATGTCGATAGCCGGACCGCCGAGATTCCGTACGACCGCGCCCTCGTGCGCGGAGCGCGCGGCGTCCACGAAGGCGCGCGCGACCTCCGGCGCGTAGTGGTATTGCGCCCACCCGCCGAAGGGAATGTCGTAGCTCTCGCCCGCCGCCGCCGCCGCCATCGCGAGCGTCGGCGCCGCCGTCAGCCCCGCGTCGCGTCCCGGTCCGTACACGATGTACGGGCGCAGTCCGACGCTCGCGACCTCCCCGTCGTACCAGTACGCGCGAGCGGTGCCCTCGTTCGTCTGCTTGTGGACGCCGTAGTGCGTCCGCGGCCGGCCGAGCGCGTTCTCGCGGATGCGGCGACCGTCGCTCGCGTCGTACGCGCCGACCGAGCTCGCGTACGCGAGCCCGGCGATCCGGCCGCCGGTCCGGCGGACCGCCTCGAAGACGTTCGTGGTTCCGACGACGTTGACGAGCGCGCCGCGCGCGGGATCGGCCTGCGCGACCGGGACGAGCAGAGCGGCGAGATGGACGACGTGCGTGACCGCGTGCTCGTCGAGCGCGCGCTCGAGCGCGGCGAGATCGGTGACGTCGCCACGGACGAACTCGACGCGCGCGACGTCGTCCGGCGGCATGATCAGCTCGAGCCGGCGGCGGTCGGAGCCGAGGTCGAACGCGACCGCGCCGGCGCCCTCGGCGAGCAGCGTCTTGACGGTCCACGCCCCGACGCAACCGAGCGCCCCGGTCACCAGGAACGTCTCAGACGTCCTGGTAGACAGTCACCACCTCCGTGTAGAACTCGAGAGCCGACTGCCCCTGCTCATGCGGGCCGAAGCCGGACCCCTTGATTCCCCCAAAGGGGACGTGAACCTCGGCTCCCGCCGTCTGCGAGTTGACATGGATGAGACCGGCGCCGATCTGCTCGACGAACTGCTGGGCGGACTCGAGGTTCGTCGTGAAGATCGCGGCCGAGAGCCCGTACTCGACGGCGTTCGCGCGCTCGATCGCCTCGTCCAGCCTCGAGAAGCGGTAGAGCGAGGTGACGGGGCCGAAGACCTCCTGGCAGGAGAGCAGGTCGTCGTCGCCGACGTTCTCGAACAGCGTCGGCGCGAGGAGGTAGGCCTCGTCGTCGAGGCGCTCGCCGCCGGCGATGACCGTGCCGCCTTCGCGCGTGCCCTGCTCGATCGCATCGAGGACGTCGGTCAGCTGACGTTCGTTCACGATCGGCCCGACCTCGGTCTCGGGGTCTGACGGGTCCCCGACCTTGCCCCGCTCGATCCGGTCGAGCAGCCGCTCACGGAACTCCTCGTAGATTGGCTCGTGCACGAAGATCCGCCGCGTCGCGGTGCACTTCTGGCCGGCCGACCAGAAGGCGCCCGCATACGCTGCCTCGACCGCTCCGTCGAGCTTCGCATCCGCCATCACGATCAGCGGGTTGTGCCCGCCCAGCTCGAGCTGGACGCGCTTCCCCCGGGCCGTCGCCTCGTCGCGCACGTGCCGGCCCACCTCCACGGATCCCGTGAACGAGATCGCCTTCACGGCGTCGTGGCCGACGAGCGCCGCGCCGGCCTCCGAGCCCCGCCCGACGACGACGTTGAGGACGCCGGGAGGAAGCCGCCCCTCCTCGAGGCACGCGGCGAGATGGAGACCCGTGAGCGGTGCGTCCTGCGCGAGCTTGAGGACGACCGCATTGCCGAACGCGAGCGCGGGCGCGGTCTTCCAGGCCGGGATCGCGGCCGGGAAGTTCCACGGCGTGATCAGCCCGACGACGCCGAGCGGCCGCCGGAGCGTGTACACGGGCGAGCCGGACGAGGACTGCTCGAAGATCTCCCCCTTGGGACGGCTCCACTGCGAGGCGAAGTAGCGAAAGATCGCGGCCGCGCGCAGCGCTTCCATGCGCGCCTCGCGGAGCGGCTTGCCCATCTCGAGCGTCATGTCGCGCGCGATCTCCTCGACCCGCTCCTCGATCGCGTCTGCGGCCTTGTCGAGAACGGCTCCCCGCTTCGCGGCGGGCGTGCGCGACCAGCTCGGGAAGGCCTGCACCGCCGCCGTGACGGCCGCCTCGACGTCCTCGGCGTTCGAGAGCGGGAACTCGCCGACGAGCTCCGAAGGCCGCGCCGGGTTGCGTTTCTCGTACGTCTCACCGCTTCGGCTCGGGATCCACTCGCCGCCGATCGAGTTCGCGAAGGCGGGCCGAACCGGGGCCTCGATGGTCTCAGACATGGGCTTCCCTCCTGAATTCGCTGAATCGCGTCTCGAGCATGGCGGTCTGCTCGTCGTCGAGCTCCTGGAGCGGCGCTCGCACGGACGAGCGCGGAAGGCCGGAGACAAGGTGGAGCAGGTGCTTCAGGGCGGCGTGCCGCGGGAGCTCGTGCACGAGCGCGCGCACCGCGGCGAGGAAGCTCTGCCGACGCTCGACGTCGTCCCCCCGCCGAATCCCCTCGAGCTCGCCCGGAAAGGCGTTCGCGAGCATGGTGACCACGCCTGCGCAGCCCGACGCGAACGCTACGGCCGCTGAGGCGTCGGAGCCGTTGAAGATCGCGAGCTCAGGGAAGTCCCGCACCCAGCGGCGGGTGCGATCGATGTCGCCGCCCGAATCCTTCATGCCGGCGAGCATCGGTCCGAAGCGCTCGCCCAGCGCGCGCAGCGTCTCGTCTTCGATCGGAATCCCGGTGTGCCGGGGGATGTTGTAGAGGAGCACCCGCGAGGACGAGGGTAGCGCCTCGAAGACGGCCACGAAGTACGCGGTCACGCCGCGAACGTCGAAGGGGTCGTAGTAGGAGGGAGGAGCGAGCAGGACGGCGGCAGCGCCGCGCTCCGCCGCAAAGCGCGAGAGCTCGATCGTCTCGGGAAGCGCGGTACAGCCGGTGCCGGGAATGACGGCCGTCTCCGTCGGGTGCGCGGTCAGGCGTTCGATCACCTGCATGCGCTCGTCGAGCGCGAGCGAGACCCCTTCGCCCGTCGTCCCCAGCGGCGAGACGGCGCGGATACCGCGCTCGTGGAGCCACGCGACGTGAGCGTCGAGCAGCGAGAGATCAACGGTGCCTCCACCGTCGGCGAGCGGCGTCAGCAGCGCCGGCACCACCGCGGTGGGCCTCACCAGACGAGGACCTCCGCGGCGGGTGCGACGCGGTTGACGAGCGTCCCGATGCCGGCGACCCGGATCTCGACGGTCTGGCCCGGCTCGAGCGAGACGTCGTCCGGGACGACCCCGGTCCCCGTGAGCAGCACGCTGCCCGGCGGGACCGGGTTGTCGCGGAGCAAGAAGGCGACCAGGTCGGCGAACGAGCGTTTCATGCGTCCGGTACTCGTGGCGCCGCTGTACACGGCGCCGCCGTCGGACGCGACGATCCGGAGCTCGATGTCGAAGGGATCGCTCCAGTCCTGCGGAGCGAGCACGGCCGGCCCGAGGGCGCACGCGCCACCGAAGATCTTCGCCTGGGGCAGGTAGAGCGGGTTCATCCCCTCGATGTCCCGTGAAGAGACGTCGTTGCCGATCGTCGCGCCGAGCAGCCGCCCGTCCGTCCCGAGCACGAGCGCGACCTCGGGTTCGGGCACCGTCCACGTCGAGTCCGAGCGGACGCCGATCGTGCCTCCCGGGCCTGCCGTCCGCCTGCCGGCGGCGTCCTTGAGAAAGAGCTCGGGCCGCTCGGCGTCGTAGACGAGGCTGTACGCGTCGCGCGCCTCCGTCCGGCTCTCCTCCAGCCTGGCCTCGCGGCTGCGCTCGTACGTCACGCCCGCGGCCCACGTCTCCGGCGCGTCCAGCGGCACGACGAGCTCCCACGGCTCCGGCAGCTCGAGCGTCTCCTCGTCGAGCGCCTCGACGGTCTCCGCCGCCGCGGCGCGCTCCTCGATGTCGCCGAGCTCGAGGACGTCGACGAGCGACGTCCCCTCGATCAGCGAGATCAGTCGCGGCGAGTCTGGATGAATCGCGCCGAGGAGCGCGGGCCCTTCGGGCTCGCGCAGGCGAAGAAGGCGCCAGCCGCGTGGCATCAGCGAGCCATGCTCGGCGTCGCATGCGTGAGGAGGCCCTCGACCTCGTCCGCGTCGAGCAGGGGTGCGTCGCCCGGGATCGACTGCTTGAGCGCGGCCGCGGCTCCGCCGAGCTCGAGCCCTCGCCGGAGGCCGTCACGCAGCAAGCCGTGCAGGAAGCCGGCGCAGAAGGCGTCGCCGCCGCCGACGGGATCGACCGTATGGAAGGGCGGGGAGGCGACAGTCTCGAGATCGATGCCGGTGGCGACGCTGAGCCGCCGCTGGCGCCCGTTTTCCGCGACGCGCCACGAGAGGACGACACGCTCGACTCCGAGCCGTTGCCGCAGCTCCTCGGCGATCTCGCCCGGCTCTCCCCGAGCGCCGAACACGCGCTCGGCGTCCTCCGTGGACG
>JALZFG010000474.1 GCA_030861645.1 Actinomycetota bacterium | reverse complement strand
TCGTGAGGCCGTGTGGGTGCTGGCGGGGGAGCGGACGCGAATCGGGCTCTGGCGCCCTCAGGTGGGGATTGCGCAGGGCCGCGGCGGCGTGCACGTCCACTTCGCGCTCCACCTCGCCGACGAGGCGTACGACGACGCCGTGCGCCGGCTTCGCGAGCACGGCTACGAGCCGCACGAGGAGACCTTCGAGGGCTACGACTCGAGCCGCGCCGCCTACGTCACCGATCCCGACGGGAACGTCGTCGAGCTCTGGACGTGGGACGTCGGGCGCCACCTCGACCAGCTCGAGGAGTCCGCGTGAACCGCCTCGCCGAGACCACGAGCCCGTACCTCCTTCAGCATGCCGACAACCCGGTCGACTGGTACCCCTGGGGCGAGGAGGCGCTCGCGAAGGCGCGCGCCGAGGACAAGCCGGTCCTGCTCTCGATCGGCTACGCGGCCTGCCACTGGTGCCACGTTATGGAGCACGAGTCGTTCGAGGACGAGGAGACGGCGGCGTTGATGAACGAGCGCTTCGTCAACGTCAAGGTGGATCGCGAGGAGCGGCCCGACCTCGATTCGGTCTACATGGACGCCGTCGTCGCGCTCACGGGCCACGGCGGCTGGCCGATGACCGTCTTCCTGACGCCGGAAGGGGAACCGTTCTTCGGCGGCACCTACTACCCCCCCGAGGCACGCCACGGGCTGCCGAGCTTCCGCCAGGTGCTCGTCGCCGTCTCGGACGCGTACCGCGAGCGGCGGGGCGACGTCTCGCGGTCGGCGCGCGCGCTCGTCGAGGCAGTCCAGCGCTCGTCCGATATCCGCCCGTCCGCCGACCCGCTGACGGAGTCGCTCCTGACCGCCGCCGTTCGCGGCCTCAGCTCCGCGTACGATCCGCGGTGGGGTGGCTTCGGGCGCGCGCCGAAGTTCCCGCCCGCCTCGGCGCTCGAGTTTCTGCTGCGCATGCACCGGCGGATGGGCGACGAGGAGGCGCTGGCGATGGCGACGGCAACGCTCGACGCGATGGCCGCGGGCGGGATGTACGACCTCGTGGGCGGCGGCTTCCACCGCTACTCCGTGGACGAGCGCTGGCTGGTGCCGCACTTCGAGAAGATGCTCTACGACAACGCGCTCCTCGCAGCCGCGTATCTCCACGCGTGGGTCGTGACGGGAAGCGACCGTTTCCGCCTCGTCTGCGACGAGACGCTTCGCTACCTGCTGCGCGAGCTCCGCCTGCCCGACGGGGGTTTCGCCTCCTCCCAGGACGCTGACACGGAGGGGGTGGAGGGGCTCACGTTCACATGGACCCCCGCCGAGGTCGCCGCCCTACTGGGGCGCGAGCGGCCCGATCTGCTCGAGCCGTTCGAGCACGGCCGCTACGTCCTCCGCGGGGAGCTGAGCGAGGACGAGCGCCGCGCGCTGTTCGAGGCGCGAGAGCGGCGGCCGAAGCCGCTCCGCGACGACAAGGCGATCGCCGCCTGGAACGGACTCGCGCTCGCTGCGCTCGCCGAGGCTTCCTGGCGCCTCGAACGGCCGGACCTGAGGGACGTCGCCGTCCGGCTCGCGGAGTTTCTGCTCGGCCCTCTGTCCTCGGCCGACGGCCACCTCTACCGGAGCTGGCGGGAGGGCCGTACGAGCGGCGCCGGGTACCTCGACGACTACGCCGACGTGGCGAACGGGCTGTACGAGCTCCACCTCGCGACTGGCGACGCCCGCTGGCTGCACGAGGCTCGCCGGCTCGCGCTGCTCGCCGTCGAGCTCTTCGCCGACGAGGAGCGGGGCGGCTTCTTCCTCCGTCCCGCGGACGCCGAGGAGCTCGTCGCGCGGAAGAAGGACTTCGACGACCATCCGACACCGTCCGGCAACTCGATGCTGGCGTACGTCCTGCTCCGGCTCGCCCGAGTCTTCGGCGACGACGAGCTCGAACGGCGCGCCGCCGACGTCCTGCGCCTCGTGCGCGACGCGCTGGCGCGGACGCCGTCGGCGCTCGGGCACGCCCTCTGCGCGCTCGACCTCTACCTCGCGCCGCGCCGGGAGGTCGCGATCGTCGGCGATCGCGACAGCGATGTGGCGCGCGCCGCACTCGCCGACTTCGACCCGAACGTGGTCGTCGCGTTCGGGCCCGCCGAGGACGTTCCGCTCCTCGCGGGGAAGGACCTCGTCGACGGCCGGCCGGCCGTCTACGTCTGCGAGCGCTTCAGCTGCCGGACGCCCGTGACCGATCCCGCAGACCTGCTGCCGGCTGGGACGGCGTGAGCGCAGCCGAGACGATCACCGAGACCGGCGCCGAGGAGATTGCGTGGGATTTGTCGGACGTCTACGTGGGTCCCGACGACCCGGCCCTCGAGGCCGACGTCGAGGACGCACGC
>JALZFG010000465.1 GCA_030861645.1 Actinomycetota bacterium | reverse complement strand
TCATAACGTCGTGCTCGTCGCCGAGCTCGCGGCCGCGCCGCGCGAGGGGCTCCGTCTCCTCGTGCCGACCGAGCGCGCACAGCTCGCGGCCGAGGATAGGCGCGTACGTCGACAGCTCGGCGATGTTCCGCCTTGGGTTATCCGGGCTTCAGATTTGCCGCAGGCGTGCCCAGTGGACGTGCGTCTCCCAGGCACGTTCGTAGCTGTCGGCGTCGAGGAGCGAGCGCACCTCGGCCAGCAGCGGCAGCCGCTCGTTGTCGGGGAGGTCGGCCAGCCAGCCCATCGTTGCGTAGAAGGCCAACAGGTCCTCCCGGTCGAGCGTCTGTGGGTTCGGAAGCACCATCGCCTGAAACGGCTCGAACGGCGACTCGGCGACGGCCGGCTGCCAGCCGCTCGATGCGGCGGGGCCGCCAAGATCGAGCGGGATGTAGTCGACGCTCGGCATCCGTTCCCCGAGCACCGCTTCAGCCGCTGCCGTCGATGGTCGCCACGGCCCCGCCGGAAGGTTCCACAGCAGGATGACTGCGCCATCGGCCCGAAGCACGCGCGCAATCTCAGGGATTGCACGCGGGTCGTCGAAGGTGTGGAACGCTTGCGCGGCGAATACCGCGTCAACGCTGGCATCCGCGAGAGGGATTGCCTCGGCGCTGCCGGAAAGCGCTTCCACTCCAGCGCACAGGTCGACCAGCAACCGGCGCATCGCCTCGGCTGGCTCGATGGCGACGACGGCCTCGAACGCCGACACGAGCAGGCGCGTCAGCTTTCCAGTGCCCGCCCCGAGATCGAGAACGGTAGCCGTCGGCGGCACGCCGACAAGTTCGATCACGCCGGGCGGCCAGCCGGGCCGTCCGCGCTCATAGTCCTCCGGCCATCGGCCCAGGCTCCCCTCGGGCATGGACCAGTTCGGTCGCCACTGTCGAGTCATCCACTGAATCTACTTAGGGCTCGGTTGACATTGCCGAGCGCTGGCGAGCGTGTTGCGCCCCGCTGGTCCTTGCTACTGAACGTGGAAGTACCTTCGGAGAGAGCCAGCGGAGCCACAACGAAAACGACGCGCCCTCCGCCTTGCTTCCGTCGCGGACGGCACCGCACAGGCGGTCCAGCTGGCTCGGCCTCCTCCGGCACCCGAAACGTTCAGGACGTTTCGTTGATCCCCCAGATAACGCGCTCGACCTTGCCGCCGTATCCCTCTCCCAGGAGCCGCACGACGCGCGCAGGCGGGAGACGCCTACCTTCGCCGCGGACCCTCAAGTGAACCCGGATGAACCCGGAAAGAGTGGTAACGAGGGGTCGTCCCTGTCCGCGCCTGTCACTTCGGCCCTTCAAAGGAAAACGCCGCCCGTGCGGGGCTTTTGGCCTATCTAGGAGGAGCCGACGCCCGGACTCGAACCGGGGACCCCTTCATTACGAGTGAAGTGCTCTACCAGCTGAGCTACGTCGGCAGCCGGAGCAGTATAGCCCCGCCCCTTCAGCCGTCCCGGCGCGCGCCCTCGGCCAGGTGCGATTGGAGTGCGGCGAGGCGGCCGTCCCACTCGGCGCCGACGCGCTCGAGCCACGAGACCGCCTCGGCGAGGGGGCCGGGCGTTAGCCGGTAGCGCGTCTCACGTCCCTCCCGGCTCGCGCCGACGAGCCCCGCTTCGCTGAGCGCGGCGAGGTGCTTCGAGACCGCCTGCCGCGTCACCGGCAGCTCCGCCGCGAGCTCGGTCGCGGTCGCCGTCTCGCGCTGCGCGAGCGCCTCGACCACGTAGCGGCGGTTTGCGTCGGCGAGCGCGGAGAAGACCGGCCCGACCGGGTTTTCCGTCATGCGACGAGTGCGGCGCTCCTCCCAGCCGCCTGCCACTCGACCGCGAACGTCCACTCGCCTGCATACGCCGTGGGGCCCGGCGCCGTCTCCGTCACCACGACGCGCGTCCCAGTGTCGATCTCGACGAGCGTGAACGCGACGTAGCTCTCCTCCTCCGACTCCTCCTCGCGCCAGCGGAAGGCGAAGCGGCGTCCCACCTCGACCTCCTCGACGAGCGCGCGTCGCGCCTCGCCGTCCTCCCACCGGAACACGCCTTCGGCCCCGGGCTCGAGCTCGAGCTCGACCTCGTTCGCGAACCACTCCTCGAGGCGCTCCGGGCTCGTCAGCGCCTCCCAGACCTCCTCGGGCGGCGCGTCCACGATCAGCTCTCGCGTTACTTCCACCGTGGCCTCCTTCCGCAACCGAACGGTTGCGTGTAGTATGCGCAACTCATAAGTTGCGAGTTTACTGAGGAGGACGTCCATGAGCCAGGTCATCCCGGTCGTCGTCGAGACCGACGGACGCTACGAGCGCTCCTTCGACATCTACTCGCGCCTGCTCCGAGAGCGGATCGTCTTTCTCGGCACCGAGGTCGACGACCAACTGGCGAACGTCGTGGCCGCCCAGCTTCTCTTCCTCGAGGCCGAGGACCCCGACAAGGACATCTCGCTCTACATCAACTCGCCCGGCGGCGCCGCGTACGCCGGGATGGCGATCTACGACACCATGCAGTTCGTCAAGCCGGACGTTCGGACGATCGCCGTTGGAATCGCGATGTCGGCCGCGGCGATGGTGCTGTGCGGCGGCGCCGCTGGCAAGCGCTCCGCCCTTCCGAACGCGAAGGTCATGATCCACCAGGGCACCGCCGGCTTCCGAGGCACTCCCGCCGACATCGAGATCCACGCCCAGGAGGTGCTCGAGGTGCGGCGGCGGATGGCCGAGATCATCGCCCACCACACCGGAAAGCCGCTCGACGAGGTGATGAGCGACATCGACCGCGACCGGTTCATGACCCCCGCGGAGGCGAAGGACTACGGCCTGATCGACGAGATCCTGCCGCCGCGGGCGGCGACGCTCGCGCCGGCGCTTGCCGGCGCAACCGCGTAGATGGAAATCGGCGAGGCACGGCGCCTGCTCTGGGTGGAGCCGCTCGAGAATCCCGTGCCGCGGTCCCGGGACGACGACGAGCAGGAGCAGGTTCTCGAGCCGCTCGAGGAACCGGAGGAGGTCGTGGCGTAACGGCGGTTCCCGTCCCTGACTGCGCCGGCCCGATCCTCGGGTGGCGGGTCTGGCGCGTCTCCCCGCACGCGCTCGGCGTCAGGCTGCGCTCCGCGCTTCGCGACCAGGTCTGGGAGCCACGGGGCGTCCTCGTCGCGGCCTGCGCCGAGGGAGGACACGCCGCGCCGAGCGAGAGCTGCGCGTGCGGCGTCTACGCCGTTCGTGACGAAGCCGCCGCCGCGCGGTACCTCGTCGGGCGCAACGAGCCCGGCGACCTGCATCGCGTGATCGGGGAGGTCGCGCTCTGGGGGTGCGTCGTCGTCGCCGACGGGGGCTGGCGCGCCTCGCACGCGTACCCGGCCCGGATCGTCGTTCCGTCGCGCCGCCCCGACGGGCGTCGCGCGCCCGCCG
>JALZFG010000449.1 GCA_030861645.1 Actinomycetota bacterium | reverse complement strand
CGCACCAACCGTAAGTCGGCTACCTGGCCACCACGGCGCGTTACGCGCCCGGTGTGACCGTCCGTAGGCCGGCGAGCCGCGCTGCTGCGGCCTGGCGCTCGTCGTAGCTCACGAACGCGTCGACCGGTGAGACGTCGGCTGCCGCCGCGACGTGGATTGCGTCGAGCGCTCTCAGTGCCGGTTCGGTAAGCGCGCCGGCCGCCTCGAGTAGCCCGCGATCGAGGGGCAGGAGCGCGACGGCAGCGAGGAGCTCGTTCGCGCGAGACATCAGGACGTCGAACGGCAGGCGAGGGTCGCGAGCTGCAGCGCGCCGAATCGCGCGTGGCACCTCAGTCAGCACGAGCTCGCACGACACCAGGTCGGCATCGGCGACGAAAGTCCGCAGCACGCCGGTTTCGGGCTCGTCGTGGACGACTTTCACTAGCGCCGAGGCGTCGGCGTAGAAGAGCGGCAAACGTCAGCGCTCGCCGCGGATCTCGTCGAGCGCGCGGCTGAGCGCGTACGGATCGCCCTCGAGTCGAAGCGGGCGGGGCAGACCGCGGCGCGTCGGCCGCGAGACGCGTCCCTCGGCGATCAGCCGGTCGAGCTCGCGGCCCCCACTGGGAGGAGGACCGAGCTCAGCGACGGGCCGGTTGCGGTCGGTGACGACGAGCCGCTCGCCCCGCTCGACGCGTCGTAGGTAGCGACTCAGGTTCTGCCGCAGCTGAGCGACACCGACCGTCTCGTGCATGTACATCAAGGTAGCACTTGGAGCGGCCGCGGTCCCGTCGCCCGCGGCTGGCGAGCTCGTAGTGGCATCACGCGACGCCCTGCCGTGGGTCGAACGCATACTCGACCGATTCGGCCACGACCTCGTAGCCGAGGTTCTGGTAGATGCGGTTCGAGCTTGGATTGGCGAGATCCGTGTAGAGGAAGGAGAACTTCCTTCCGTCCTCGAGAAGGTGGCGCGTGAGGTTTCCGACGAGCGCGCTGGCGTAGCCGCGCCGACGCCATCGGGGAGGCGTATAGACGGGGCCGATCCGAACGCCGTTCGGCGTTCTCCCGCCGAAGCTCGCGAGCGACACGGGCTCGCCGTCCTCCCAAAGGGCGACCCCGCTGGTGCTGCTCGCGAGCCGCCGGTCGACGTGTGCCTCGGTCCGGGCGCGAGGGGCGTCCGCCGGCAGACTCTCGTCCGCGAACGCCTGCCACCAATTCACGACGAGTTGCCGGTCTGCTCCCGTCGCAAAGCGCATCCGGCCGGGGACGCCGTCGGGGAGCCGCACGGAGCTTGCCCGATAGATCCCCTGCCGCATGCGGGGCCGTCGCTCGACGCGCGCGAGCTTCTCCCAAACCGACGCGAATTGGTCCGCTTCGGGAAGCGCCCCCGTGACGCCCGGGAGATCGACGTCCCGGCGATGAAGTTCCCCAGCGAGGAATCGGAGCGCAGCAGCCGTTCGCGGCTTCGCGACGACCGCGTTGAACGGCGGCGTCATCAACGCGGCGCCGGCGACGTCACCGCCATCTTCAATCGTCCAGAGGCGAGCGCCGGGATAGGCGACGGGCATCTCGCCGAGCGTCGCGCAGATACCGAAGATGAGGTTGTGCCGTGCTTCGTCGGCCATGAGCAGAGGCGACGCGGCAGCGAGGAACAGATCCGGATCGTCGAGCTCGCGCAGCTCCATCGCGCGATCGTAGAGGCGAAGGGAAATCGGCGGTGTCGCCCGTGCGGCTCACCCGGTGTCGTGGGCGATGGAGGCGTGCTACGCGACCGGCGCCGAGAGCAGTTCGCTGATCTCCTCCCACTCGACGGCGGTCTGGCGGCCCGCGTCGAATTGCCGCATCAGCTCTTCGTGGATGCTGAGCAGTTGCGGGTCGTCCTTGCGGAGCTCGCGGCCTGTCCGCTGCTTGATCAGGAAGATGAGGCCGGCAAGGCCCGAATCCTGGGTCAAGCTGAGCTCGAGTGAGCGGCCGAGCAGGTGCGGGACGTCGAAGGGCGCGTACATCCACCAGAACTTGTTGAGGCCGTCAGCGTGGATGCCCGCGCGGGTACGGTGCGCGTCGCGTCCATAGAGCGGGTACTTCGGCGGGACGGGCTCCCCAATCTCCTCGTAGAGGGCGGCAAGCTCGTTGAGCGCGCGGAAATTCGGGCGGGCGCGAAGGCAGCCCATTCCCTCAGCGTGGAGCAGGATCGCCTCGAGCGGCGCGTTCCCCGTCCGCTCGCCTTTTCCGAGCAGCGTCCCGTTGATCGCGGCGCACCCGGCCTGGAGCGCGGCGAGGCAGTTCGCCACGACCAAGTGCGTGTCGTTGTGCGGGTGGAACTCGAGGTCCTCCGAGGCGACGCCCGCCTCGCGCATGCGCTGCACGAGCCGGGGCACGGAGCGCGGCCAAGCGACGTTCTCGTACGGAAGCCCGAGGCCCATCGTGTCGCAGATCCGGAACTTCGGCGGCGCGATCTCCGGGTAGGCCGCCGCCGCTTCCTTGACTGCCTCCGTGAACGGGAGCACGAACGCCTCCGCCGCGCGCGTTGCGTCTTCGAGGTGAATGCGGGGACGAAGGCCGGCGTCGAGGACGGCGCGGACAGCATCGAGGTACGTCGCGGCGGCGCGTCGTCTGCCGCCCGGAGTGAACTTGTGGAAGGTGTGGTAGTCGCTGGCGGAGGCGAGCATGCCCGTCTCGCGCACGCCGATCTCGCGCACCAGCAGCGCATCCTTCCTGCTCGCACGGATCCAGCTCGTCGGCTCGATCGGCGCCCCGTCGCGGTAGCGCTCGAGCGCCTCCTCGAGGATCTGCCGGTCCGCCTCGCGATAGACGAAGAACTCCGCCTGGCGGACGGCGCCGCTCGCTCCCGTGAAGGCGCACATGAGCTCGTAGATGCGGATCCCGGTCTCGGCGGTCATGGGTAGCCCGCCCTGCTGGCCGTCACGGTGCGTCGTCTCCGTCGTCCAGACGACGGGCGGGAGAGCGCTCGGCCGTTCCATCCACTCGAACCTGGGAAAGCCGTCGCGCGGAAACGCCGAATCGAACAGCTCCGGCTCGGCCGGGTCGGGCATCCGCTCCACGAGCACGAAGACAGGCTAGTCACGCCGGGAAGGAGCGTCAACGTTGACGGATACCATCAACCTCTCATGGACGACGACTACCTGTCGGCTGACGAAGCGGCCGCCTACCTCGGCGTCTCGCGCCGTACCCTCTACGCGTACGCGAGCCGCGGGAAGGTCGTCTCCGAGCGTCACCACGGTTCGCCCGCGCGCTCGCGACGGTATCCGCGCGCCGTGCTCGACGAGCTGAAGGCGAATCGAGAGCGGCGACGCGACCCGGCCCTGAAGGTCCTCGGAGCGCTGAGCTCGGGTACGCCCGTACTCGATTCGGCACTGACGCTGATTGCAGACGGGCGTCTCTGGTACCGAGGCCGCGACGCGTGCGAGCTCTCCCGGACAGCCACGCTGGAGGAGGTCGCGTGCCTGCTATGGGCCGGAGCGACCGAGCGCGCGGTCGAGCTCTTTCCTCGCTCGGCATCACCCCGCGTCCCCAGCAGCAGGCGCGGCTCCGTTGCCGATCGGCTCGTCGCGCGCTTGGTCGACGCTCGCGCCGAGCCCGGTGTAACGATCTCGGAACCGAGCTGGCCGGCGCTTCGGGCTGGCGCCCGCGCCGTCAGGCAGCTCTTCGACGCGGCCGGCGCGACGGGCTCGGGGACGCTTGCCGAACGGCTCGCCCGCGGCTGGCGCGCCCGCAGCGCGGCTGACATCAACGCCGCGCTCATTCTCTGCGCCGATCACGAGCTCAACACGAGCTCCTTCACCGCTCGCTGCGTCGCCTCGACCGACGCGCCGATCAACAACGTCCTCCTCGCCGCGCTGTGCGCGCTCGAGGGGCGCCGCCACGGCGGTGTCAGCGAACGTGTCGAGGAGCTCCTACTGGCTGCCGAGCGCGACGGCGCTCGACGCGCTTGGCGCCGCGCGCTCTCGACGGACGGCTGGGTTCCCGGCTTCGGGCACCCCCAGCGCTTCTACCCCGAGGGCGACCCCCGCGCGCTTGAGATCCTTGCGCGCCTCGCCCTCCCGCGGACGAACCCGGCTGTACGGATCATGGCGCTGGCCCGCCAGGACCTCGGGATGGAGCCGACGCTGGAGTTCGCGCTCGCTGCGCTCGTCCGGAACGCTGCGCTTCCGCCTGGCGCGGGGTTCGGGCTCTTCGCACTCGGCCGCTCCGTCGGCTGGGTCGCTCACGCGCTCGAGGCTGCCGCAGAAGGAAGGCTCATCCGTCCGCGCGCTCGCTACACCGGGCCGCCGCCGAACGTCGGCCTCGCGGACTAGACGACCGGAAAGCACGTCGCCCGTCGCCGCCGAGGATCACGTGTCTTGTACGCTCGTTCTGAGCCCGTGGCGGTAGACCGCTCTCGCTTCGACGTCATCGTGATCGGCGCAGGCCAGGCCGGCTTGGCGATGGGCTACTTCTTGGCGCGTCAGGGTCGGCGCTTCGCGATCCTCGAGGGCGCCGATTCGATCGGCGCCGCCTGGCGGAGTCGCTGGGACTCCTTGGTCCTGTTCACGCCGCGCCGATACGACGCCCTGCCCGGCCTCCCGTTCGCCGGAGATCCGGAGGGCTACCCGACGCGCGACGAGGTGATCGGCTATCTGGAGGAGTACGCCGCGACCTTCGAGCTTCCGATCACGCTGAATAGCGCGGTGCACTCGGTGACGGGGACGGAAGGAAGGTTTGCCGTCGAGCTCGAGGACAGGCGGATCGACGCCGATCAGGTTGTCGTCGCGACGGGGCCCTTTCAGGTGCCGTACGTGCCCGCGATCGCCGGCGGGCTCGGGCCCGACGTGTTCCAGAAGCACAGCACCGGCTACCGGCGTCCCGGCGAGGTTCCCGAGGGGACCGTTCTGATCGCCGGCGGGGGGAATACGGGCTTCCAGATCGCGAAGGAGCTCTCGCCAACGCGCGCCGTCCATCTCTCCGTCGGGTCGCGGCAGACGCCGCTGCCGCAGAGGTTCCTCGGGCGCGACCTCTTCTGGTGGCTCACGAAGTTGGGTCTACTGGAGAAGACGGTCGACTCGCGCCTCGGACGACGCATGCGCCAACGCGACGCGCTCATCGGCTCCAGTCCGCGCGAGCTGAGACGCCGGTACGGCGTCGATCTGAGGCCGCGGCTGGTGGCCGCCTCGGGCCGCGGGGTCAGCTTCGCAGATGGGAGCGAGCTCGAGATCGACGCTGTGATCTGGGCCACCGGATACCGCCTCGACCACTCTTGGATCAAGCTTCCGGTGTTCGATCCGCGGGGGCACGTGCGCCACCGGCGCGGCGTGACCAAGGTGGCGGGTCTCTAC
>JALZFG010000050.1 GCA_030861645.1 Actinomycetota bacterium | reverse complement strand
GGACGAGATGGCTAGAGCGGAGCCCCGACGGGACCGCTGATCGGTGCCGCCGGCACCGGCGTGACCGGCTTGGAGGGCTTGGCCGGCTTCGGCTTGGGCTTCGGCTCGGGCTTCGGCTTCGTCCCGTAGCGGATCACCGTCGGCTCGCCGGCGTAGGAGGACGTCCAGACGTCGTCGTGGAGGAGCAGGCCCGTCGCGTCGTAGACGCGGCGGTGGACGCTGGTCGAGCGCGGCGGCTCCCCGTACTCCTCGACGATCTCCTCGCCCTCAGGCAGCGTCGGGTCGGCGATCCTCGTCTCGGGGACCGGGCCGGTCTCGACGAGCGGCGCCGTCTCCGTCTCGACACGCCGATGGACGCGCGTCCCGTACAGGGCGACGACGAGCGATGACGAGCCGACGAACGTCCGCAGGAGCAGCCAGTGGCGGGTGTCGTTCACGAAGCGAAGGTCGATGTCGGGGTAGTTGACGGTCGCATCGCGCCCCTGCGGGTAGTGGCTGATGTAGAGCGCGTGGTTCGTGCGCTCGTTGATCTTCAGCCCCGCCTCATAGGCGGCGTTGAACACCGTCGTCGAGACCTGGCAGACGCCGCCTCCGATCGCGTTTTGCAGCTCGCCGTTCATGATCACGGGCGCCTCCCGAAACCCCTTCTCCGGCGTTCGCTCGCCCGTCGTCGCGTTGAACGAGAACGCCTTGCCCGGCGCGATCAGCGCCCCGTCGATCAGCCGCGCAACGAGCTGGACGTTGTGGATCCGGTTCGGATCCCCGCCGTAGACCGTCTCGTAGCTCGCGACGAGGTCTTTGATGCCCATCGCGCGCGCCTCCTCGGTCGTCCGCGCGGGCGCCTCGGTGATCACGGCGAGCTTGGCGACGCGCTGCGTCGGGGAGACGGCGGCTGCGAGGAGCCGCGCGGCGGTCGCGCGAACGTCGACCGTCACGCCCTCGTGAGCCGGAACCACGCGCACGCCGTGGCTCGTGATCGCGAAGCCGGCGTTCCGCGGTGGCCGCTCGACGTGCCGGACGAGACGCGCAAAGAAGGCGGCGGCTTCGGCCCCGCCGACCTTCAGCGTCCGCGCGCCGTCTTTCGGGAGCTCGAGCAGCGTCGAGACTCGCCAGCGCGGGATCCGCCAGCGCGTCGGACCGAGCGCGAGCCGCACAGGCGCGGAGACGGCGACCTTGGCCTTCGCGGCCGCGTCGGTGAGATCCTCCGCCGTCACGGTCTGCGGATCGGAGCGCATGGGAAGCACGACGGGCTCGCGGGAGAGCGACGCGAGCGCGTTGACGACGAGCGGGCGGGCGGCGTCGCGGTCGAGGACGCGCCCCCCGTGACCGGGGACGACAACGACCTTCAGGCCGCGGAAGGCGAGGGAGGCATCCCGATGCGGCCGGTCGACCGCGCGCGCGAAGAGACGCAGCCGGTGGGTGAGCGCGTCGTCCCAGGCGCGGGCGGGCGGGGTCACCTCCTCCCCGAGCAGGCGGAGGCGGAGCCGGCGCAGGCCGCGGAGCGGCACGAATCCCGACCCCTTGCGAAGGGCGGCGGCGACAGCCGCTCCCCAATCCGCCTCGAGCCCGACGCGGCTCGGACGGACGGCGAATCGATGCCCATCGGCGACGAAGACGACGGGCACGTTCGCGAGGGCGGCGGCGCGCCGCTCCAGCAGGCGCTGAGCCCGGTCGGACGCGAGCCCGCCCATGTCGGCGCCCGCGATCGTCACCCCCTTCGGAACGCGCGATTCCGATCCGGCGAACGCGAGCCCGACGACGAGCGCGGCCCCGACGACGACGTCGACGACAAGGAGCAGCCACGGCGCAAGCTTCGAGAGCGCGCGCGCCTGCGTGCGACGCACGCGGACGGCAGCGGTGCTCGCCTCGGCGTGCAAGGCTGCGAGTGTACCCGGGGGCTCCGGCGGGACGAAACCGCGAGAGCCCGCGGGGTCGCCCTCGTGCGCTCAGAAGACGAAGAGCTCGATCCCGCCGCTCACGTTGATCTCGGCGCCGGTGATGTACCCGGCGAGGTCTGAGCAGAGGAAGGCGATCGCGTTCGCGACGTCCTCCGGCTTGCCCGCCCGGCGGAACGCCGTGCGCCGGGTCATCCGCTCGCGCATCGCGGGGTCGGTGAGCTCGAACGCCTCGGTGCCGATGATGCCGGCGACGATCGCGTTCGCCGTGATCCCGAAGCGCGCGCCCTCGAGGGCGAGCGTCTTCGTCAGCCCGAGGAGGCCCGCCTTCGTGGTCGCGTAGCTCGCTTGGCCGAAGCCGCCGAGCGTCCCCGCGACGGAAGCCATGTTCACGATCCGCCCGAAGCCGCGCTCGCGCATGTGCGGCCACACCCCTTGGGCACAGGCGAAGGCCCCGGTCAGGTTGACGCGGAGATCGCGCTCCCAGAGCTCGGGCGCCTGGTCGCCGAACTGCGCAAGGTGGTCGAGCGTGCCGGCGTTGTTGACGAGGATGTCTACTGAGCCGAGGTCTCGCCCGACGCGATCCACTGTCTTCTCGACCTGGACCGGGTCGCTCACGTCGCACTTGATCGCGAGAGCGCGGCGGCCGAGGCTCCGGATCTCGTCGACCGTCTGCTCGGCATAGACG
>JALZFG010000048.1 GCA_030861645.1 Actinomycetota bacterium | reverse complement strand
CAGCAGTTCCTCGCTGGTATCGAGCCGACGAAGTTCATCGGCTTGCGGAACTACCAGGACCTCATCCACGACACCATCTTCCGCGACGCCGTCGTCGTGACCGTGAAGTTCACGGTCATCACCGTGGTCTTCGAATTCCTCCTCGGGATGATCATCGCGCTCGTGGTCAACTCGAGCTTCAAGGGTCGCGGCGTGATGCGCGCCGTGATGCTCGTGCCCTGGGCGATACCCACCGTGATCTCGGCGCAGATGTGGAAGTGGATGTACGACGACGTCTTCGGCGTGATCAACGACGCGTTGGTTCGTATCCACGTCATCGACCACTCCAAGGCCTGGATCTCGGAACCGAGCACCGCGCTCGCGTCGGTCGCGGCGGTCGACATCTGGAAGACGACGCCGTTCGTGGCGCTCCTGCTGCTCGCCGGCCTCCAGGTCATCCCAACGGAGCTGTACGAGGCGGCTGAGGTGGACGGCGCGACCAAATGGCAGCAGTTCTGGCGCATTACGATGCCGCTCCTCGTTCCAGCGATCCTCGTCGCGCTCATCTTCCGCACGCTCGACGCACTGCGCGTCTTCGACATCTTCTACGTGTTCTTCGGCTCTCGGCTCGACACGCAGACGATGGCGATCTACGACCAGGACACGATCGTGTCGGCGGGCGACGTCGGCTACGGCGCAGCGATCAGCGTGGCGATCTTCCTGATCATCGGCCTGTTCGTCGTGATCTACGTGACCTTCATGCGGGTGGAGGAGCAGTGAGCGTCGCCGCCGAGCGTGCGACGAGAGCGCGGGCGCGGCCAACGACCCGCCGTCGCCGCCTGCACCGCAGCCCGCTGCGGCGGATCACCCGGCGGCTGCCGCTCTATCTGCTCGTCACCCTGATCTTTATCTACGCGCTGTTCCCGTTCTACTGGGCGCTCCGGTCCGCGTTCACACCGGATCGCGATCTCTTCTCCACGCCGGTGCAGTACATCCCGCTCAACCCAACCCTCGCCAACTTCCGCGACGTGCTGGGCAGCGGCGACTTCCAGCGCGCATTGCTCAACTCGACGGTCGTCGCCGGGTCGGTCACGTTGCTCGCCCTCGCCGTCGGGTCGCTTGCCGCGTATGCGCTCGGACGCTTCCGCTTTCGCGGCCGCTCGGCGACGCTGTACCTGATGCTGTCGATGACGATCTTCCCGCAGATCGCGATCCTCGGCGCGCTCTACACGATGATCACACGCTTCGGGCTCTTCAACAGCCTCGGAGCGCTGATCCTCAGCTACATGATCTTCACGCTTCCCTTCACCGTGTGGGTGCTGACGAGCTTCATGCGAGCTCTGCCCCGAGATCTCGAGGAAGCCGCGTACATCGACGGCGCCTCGCCGCTCCAAGTCTTCTACCGCGTCCTGCTCCCGCTCGTCGCTCCCGGCCTCGTCACGACCGGCCTCCTGGCGTTCATCGCCGCGTGGAACGAGTTCCTGTATGCGCTCTCGTTCACCCAGACACCCGACAAGTACACCGTCCCGGTGGCCATCGCCAGCTTCGGAGGCCGGTCGGGAAGCACCTTCGAGGTCCCGTGGGGGCAGATCATGGCCGCCACGATCGTCGTGACCGTCCCCCTCATCACCTTGACGCTGATCCTGCAGCGCCGGATCCTCGCCGGCCTCACCGCCGGAGCGGTCAAGGGATAGCGAAGCTAAACCGCCGTCCTCGTTTCCGGGTCGAAGAAGTACAGGCGGCTCGTGTCGACGGCGAGCTCGATCGGGCTTCCTTCAGCGATACGCGTGCGGGGGCTGACGCGCGCGACGAGCGTGGACGTTTCCCCGGTCGTTCCCACACCGAGCATTCCCGCGTTCGAGTCAGCATGTGGATTGTTCGCGCCACCGTCGCCCGCAGCTCCTCCGGGCGCGGAGGCCGGGAAGTACACGAGGACCTCGGCGCCGAGAGGCTCCGTGAGACTGCAGACGGTCGTCAGCCGTCGATCCGGCGGTGCGTTCGATCCAAGGGCCGCATCTTCGAAGTCCTCGGGCCGAATGCCGAGCACGACGCTTCGTCCGGCGTACCGTTCGAGCCCCGGATGCCTCCGCGCAAGCTCGTCGTCGACAGCGAGCCGGTGATTGCCGAAGCTGACCTGGAGTCCGCCGTCGCTGCGCGCGAGCTCGGCCTCGATCATGTTGATCGAGGGGGATCCGATGAATCCGGCAACGAACTCGTTGACGGGACGCTCGTAGAGGGCCTGCGGCGTGTCGACCTGCTGCAGGCGCCCGTCGAGCATGACGGCGACGCGATCGCCGAGCGTCATCGCCTCGATCTGGTCGTGCGTGACGTAGATCGTCGTCACGCCGAGGCGGCGCTGGAGCTGGTGGATCTCGGCCCGCATCTGGACTCGGAGCTTGGCGTCGAGATTCGACAGCGGCTCGTCCATGAGGAACGCCTGCGGCTCGCGCACGATCGCCCGGCCCATCGCCACGCGCTGGCGCTGCCCGCCGGAGAGGGCCCGCGGCTTGCGGGCGAGGTAGTCGTCGATCTCGAGGATCGCCGCCGCGCGCCGGACGCGCTCGGCGATCTCCCGCTTCGGCAGCTTGCGGAGCTTCAGACCGAAGGCGAGATTCGCTTCAACGGTCATGTGCGGGTAGAGCGCGTAGTTCTGGAAGACCATCGCGACGTCGCGCTCCTTCGGGGAAAGGTCGTTGACGACACGATCCCCGATCAGGATCGTCCCGTCGGTGATCTCCTCGAGTCCCGCGAGCATCCGGAGCGCTGTCGTCTTGCCGCAGCCGGACGGGCCGACCATGACCATCAACTCCCCGTCCTCGATCGTGAGGTCGAGGGCGTCGACGGCCTGGGTCCCGTCGTTGAAGACCTTCGACACGCTCTCGAATGCGATCTGAGCCAACGAGTCCTCCTCCTGCGCCTCCGCGAGGCCCCGCCAGCCTACTGGGCGCGCCGCCGACCGGCAAGGCGCTGCCCGACCCGGATCGCAGGCGAGGGATTACTCCTCGCCGACGGCTCTCTTCCGCGCCCAACGCTGCGCCGCCGCGATTCGCTCGGGAGGGGTCGGGTGCGTGAAGAGGAGCAGGTAGAGAGTGCGGGGCGGGTCGAGGTCGGCGAGGTTGGCGAGCGCGAGCTCGCGGTGGACATCCTCGAACGCCTCGACATCGCCGGTCAGCTCGAGCGAGGCGCGGTCGGCGGAGCGCTCGAACCGGCGCGAGAGCGCCGAGCCGAGCGGCAGCACGGCGAGCTCGAGAACCGAGCCGACGAGGAGCACGAACGGAACCACCCGCGGATCCTCGGCCCCCGAGGCATGGATCGCCGCGAGCACGGCATCCGAGCGAAGCAGCAGCCAGAGGACGAGCACGAGCGCGGTCGCACCCGCCATGGCGACCAGCGTCGCCTTGACGACGTGCCGGTCGCGGCGGTGCCCGAGCTCGTGGGCGACGACGAGGCGGGCGCGGGTCGGTTCCGCCGCCGCAAGGAGGGTGTCGTAAACGACGACGCGCCGTGTGCGGCCGAGCCCGGACACGTACGCGTTCTGCATCCGCGTCCGCCTGCTCGCGTCCGACACGAGCACATCTCGTACCGGAACGCCCGCCCGATTCGCCAGCTTCTTCACGTCGCGCGCGAGCTGCTCGTCGGCGAGCGGCGAGAAGCTCGCGAAGAGGGGCTCAAGCACGAGCGGCGCGGCGAAGACGAGTACGAGGACAAGCGCCGCGGCACCGGGTGCGGCAACGGCCGGCCACGCGTGTGGAAGCGCGCGCGCGAGCGCGACGAGCGCCACGAGGGGCGCCGCCGTGAGGACGAGCTGGACGGCGAGGGCCTTCGCGCGGTCTCCGGCCCACCCCCGTCGCGGCTGCGTCGACAGGGCCCAGCGCCGCTCGTGAACGTAGCGCCAGTACGAGAGGGGCAGTACGACCACGCCGGGGATGACGATGACGAGCGCTGCGTACGCGAGCGCTCCCGCCCACCAAGGAAGCCCCTCCACCACCCCGGCGAGAACCGTCCCGAGCGGTCCGAACGCGAGCAGTGAGAGGACCGCGAGCGTCAGCACGAGCTCGATCCCGAGCGCACGGTAGAGCGGCCGGCGGTAGCGGCGCGCGCGCTCGACGTCACCGCTGGTGAAGGTGCCGTTGAGCGGGAGTTCTCCTATCTCCGGCCCCCTTTCGGCGTCGTATCCTGTGTAGCTCGTTACGAGACTAGACTCCTGCGATGGCAACCGTCGATCAGCCGCTGACCCGACGTCTCGCCGCGGGCGCTGAGGAATCGAAGCTCCTCGCGAATCAGTGGCGGCGACTGATCCGCGTCGCGACGGCTGTTGCCATCCTTACCAGCCCCGCGGTCTTCGTCTTCCTCCACGAGCAGCAGCGCTGGAGCATCGGCTGGTCGCTCGTCGCGACCTTCGTGATCGTCGTCGCCTTTCGGGGCTTGCTCGACGTCGCGATGCGCCGCATCATCCCGTGGCCGAGCCTCTTCGGGATCGAGGAGGAGCGGGCGCGCGAAGAGGACGTCGTCAACCGCCGCCGCGCCTGGTACTGGCAGAAGAAGGCGCGCCTCGGCTGGTTCGTCGCGCTGGTGATCACGGCGGTCTGGATCGTGCAGCTGCTCAAGGCGGATCCCGGCGAGTCCGTCAGTTGGTGGGGTGCGGCCGCGGACATCTACCACGGCGCGGTCGCGCTCCTTTCCTCGCCGACGTTCTGGACCTACGCCGTCACGTTCCCCGCCTTCTTCCTGATCAACTTCCTCATCCTCTTCGGCCCGCTCGCGCTGATGGGCATCACCCAGATGCAGGCCTTCGAGCCCGGTGACGCGGACTGGGGCGTGCGGCTCGGCGACGTGCGCGGCCAGGCCGAGGCGAAGGAGGACGTGCGCCGCGTGGTCAACCTCTGGCAGTCCGGCGAAGCGTTCGAGCAGGCGGGCGGCAAGCGGGAGCGCGGGCTCCTGTTCCTGGGAGCTCCGGGCACCGGGAAGACGATGCTTTCCAAGGCGATCGCGACGGGATTCAACAGCCCGTTCCTGTCGATGCCGGGATCCGGGTTCGCCCAGACCTTCATCGGGATGGACGTCGTCATCGTCCGCTACCTCGCGTGGAAGGCGCGGCGGCTCGCGCGCAAGTGGGGCGGCCAGTGCATCGTCTTCATCGACGAGATCGACGCGATCGGCAGGCGGCGGAACGCGCTCGGGCCCGCGGAGGGCTCCGCGACGCCTCGCGCCGGAACGGACAGCTTCCACGACTACTGCTTCTACGGCCGGGACGGCGCGCTGACACCGAGCGGCGACCTCATCCTCGAGACTCGCCAGTGGCGCGAGCGCGTCTTCGCGAGCCGCGCGGCGACGGACGAGCGCGCCGCGGGATTTCTGCCGAGGCTCGGCGGGGTCGTCAACCAGATGGTTCCGGGCATGTTCGGCGGTATGGGAATGCTCGCGCTGAATCAGCTCCTCGTGATCATGGACGGAATCGACAACCCGCCCTTCTTCCGGAAGGTGACGACGAACCGGATCAACACGTTCCTCGACGCGTGCTACGTGGTTCCGCGCCGGCTCGGGAGCGTCTCGCTGCGGCTGCCCGCGCCGCGCCCTCGCAAGGAGCAGATCTACTTCATCGGCGCGACGAACGTGCCGATCGAGGTGCTCGACCCGGCGCTGACCCGGCCTGGCCGCATGGGCCGCCACGTGTGGTTTCGCACGCCGACGAAGCAGGATCGCCTCGACATCTTCGACCTCTACATCACGCAGGTGGCCCACGAGCCCGAGCTCGACACGCCGCAGCGCCGAGACGAGATCGCTCGCATCACGAACGGCTACTCGCCGGCGATGATCGAGCAGGTCTGCTCGATGGCGCTGACCTACGCGCACCACGACGGGCGTGAGTGCTTCCGCTGGTCGGACCTCGTCGAGGCGATGACGACCGTCGAGTCGGGAACGGCGATCAACATCGATTACGTCCCCGAGGAAACGCGCGCGGTAGCGATCCACGAGGCCGGCCACGCCGCGGCCGCGCACATGTACATGAAGGGCGCCGAGTCGACACGCCTGTCGATTCGGCGGCGCGGGGGCGCGCTCGGCCACCACATGGCGCTCGAGAAGGAGGAGCGGTTCAGCTCCTGGCGCAGCGAGGAGATCGGCCGGCTCGTGTGGACGCTCGGCGCGATGGCGGCGGAACGCGTCTTCTACGGCGAGAACTCGACGGGCGTCGGCGGCGACGTCCAAAGCGCCACTGCGCGGGCGGCGTGGATGGTCGGCTCGTGCGCGATGGCTCCGGAGCCCATCGCGCTCAACGGCGGCTCTGAGAAGCACGAGGACGAGCAGAAGGCACGCACGGAGATCATGCGGCGGTTCGAGCGGATCGGAACGCAGATCATGAACCGGGCCGGCGGCGGCGGCCCGTTCGCGCACGACCCGCTCGCGGCGGTGCTCGCCGATCGCGACAAGCGCGCGATGGCCGCGCAGATCCTCGGGCAGGCCTACATCGCCGCCCACTTCTTGATCGAGTACAACCGCGACGAGGTGGAGAGGATCGCCGAGGCGGTGATCGAGCGGCGCGAGCTCTACGGCGACGAGCTGCTCGACCTGCTGAACGCAGCGAACCTGGTCACGCCCGAGGTCGATCTCAGAGACGAGAAGGAATGGCCGAGGATCTGAACCGAGCCGTCGCGGAGCGGCCGGCCCTCCCTCCTGCGGAGCCTGAGCCGCTTCGGCGGGAGCGTGCGCAGGCGCCGCGCCGCAGCGTCTTCCCCGGGCGCTTCCGCCTCGTCTATGCGCTGCTCGCCATCGTCCTTGGCGCGGCCGTCGGCGGCTTCGTCGTCCTGTCGCGAGGAGGGGACGACGACGTGTCGGGCGACCGGTGGTCATCGTGGCAGCCCGAAGGCACCCCGCCGGAGCGGGCGAGCGAGATCGCGAGGTTCGTGCCCCGGCGGTACCGGCTGGAGAGCGGCAAGCAGCTCGTCGTCGTCAGCGTCGAGCGTCCGCCGCGGGTGCAGGAGGTTCCGGTCAAGTACGTCGCCCTCGCCGCGGGCAACACCGAGCGGGACATCCACCTCCTCTCCACCGACGACACCGTCGCGTATGTGCTCTGCGGCCTCGGCAGGAACTGCGCGATCCGCGAGGGCAAGCCGACCGTCGCGCGAGCGGCTCTCGTGCGACGCGAGGCGCTCGAGCTCGCCCTCTACACGTTCAAGTACGTCGGGGACGTCGGTTCCGTCGTCGCGTTCCTGCCGCCCTCGCCGGGCGACCGCCCCCGGTACGCCCTCTTCTTCGAAGAGCACGATCTCGGCGCGGCACTCGACCGCCCGCTCTGGCGGACCCTCGCTCCCCGCCGGGTCTTCACCCCGAGCTCGCTCAAGCCCGGCGAGGCGGGCGTGATCCGCCGTTACGTCGACCGGCACCTCTTCCAGTACTCGTTCGGGCAGGCCGCGGACGGCAGCGTCTTCCTGGCCCTCCGGCCGCTGCCGCTCTAGCATCGGTCGACAGCGCCCGCTCACGCACGTGCGCGGCCGAGAGGCTCGCGCCGCGCTCGAACGCGCCGCTGTCCGACTCGACCGCCTCCGCCTCTACCCGCGCCCCGTTCGGCTCGAGGGCGTCAGGATCTTTAGCGTGCCGCTTTTCTTCGCGCTTCCGCGTCTCCGCCGGTACGACGGCTACGCCTTCCGGCGGACGATCTTCCTGCGAAGACCCCCCGCACGGGGCGCTTCCGACGACCTCATCTGTCACGAGCTCTGCCACATCTGGCAGCAACAGCACCACCCGTGGCGCGTCTTCTGGGCATGGCTAACGAAGCCCTACGAGGAGAACCCGTACGAACTCGAAGCCCGCCGCGCCGTGCGCGCCACCCGAGCGGAGCCAGGTCCCCTCGAGCCCCCTCGAGCGTCCGGGGTCAGACCCGCTTGAGGGTGGTCGAGGGTTGGGGTCAGACCCCGTTGAGGGTGGTTGAGGGTGCGCGCGGCCCGCCCACGCGAGTGCCCGCCTCGCCGTCGCCGGGGAGCACGCCCTCGCGCGCGCGGAGGGAGGCTTAGCGCGAAGCGTTACAGCCGCTCGGACAGAGCCACCACGGCGACCGCGTGCGGAAGGCGGGAGTCCACACGCGCCCGCAGGCACGGCAGCGACAGCGCGTCCGCGGCACTTCGATGAGCTCGATCCCCCACTCCGCCATGCTCACGGTCACAAAGACGTTGACGCGAGCGGTTGCGAAGAGTTAGCCGCCCGCGGCTCCGCCCGCCTCCCCCACGCGTCCGTCGCCCTCCCCACGCCCTGCGTCCGCGAGCGCCCCGCGAGCACGGCGTCGTCAGACGATCTCACGATCCTGCTCGTCGGCGAGCTTTCCTACAACCCCGAGCGCGTCCTCGCGCTCGAGGAGCGAGGACACCGAGCGACATCCGCCGATGCACCTGGGACGACCTCAACGACCCGGCGCGGATCCCACCGCTCGTCGGGGCAGGCCTTCCCCTGATTCAGCGTGACAACGAGGGAGCAACGGTCGCGACGCAGTCCCTGGCTCGCGAGCTCGACATCGGCCTCTTCTTCTCGAGCGTCGGGGAGCTCGCCGCGGTGACGGCGCGACGAGGCACGAACGGGCGAGCTCGGCCGGAATGCGTGGCGCGAGCGAGATCTTCACCTTCGATCATCACCGCCGATCGGCTGATCGCGTTCTTCCGCCGCATGATCGAGTCGCGAGCCCGATAACGACGAGCACGGCCCGCGTCCCTCACTCGTCGCTGCCGGTCACGCGACCTCGGCAGCGAGGAGCTCGCGGCGCCGACGCCGCCAGCGCACGACGGACAGGCGATGGCCGCGCTGCAGACCGCTTTCGTCGAGCTCGAAGGCCCCGAAGAAGGTCTCCGTACGGAGCGACCGGGCGACGGCGAGCGGGTCATCGGACGAGAGCTCGAGGCAGTGCTCGGCGATGAGGGCGGCGGCGTAGGCTTGCGCCGCGACGTAGTCGATCTCGCCGACGCCGCGCGCGTGCGCTGCGGACGCGACCTCGCTCGAAGTCGGGCCCACCGCGGGCCTTCCGCGGACACCGCGGTCCCACTGCACAGGCGCGATGAAACCCTCCGGATCAGCTCCGAGCAACGAGGGGAAGACCGCGAGGCCGGGCGAGAGGCCACCGAGAAGCGAGTCGCCGGGAAGGGTCGCCAGCGCGCGAAAGAGTGCGACCTCGCGCCCGAGCGGGCCGCAGGCCAGGACGACGTCCGGTGCGAGCGCGGCGACGGACGCCGAATCGCGGAACGAGAAGTGGCCGAGAAGGGAGAGATCCAGGCTCTCGGCTTCCCGCTCGAGGCCTTCGCCGGCGAAGCGCGCGAAGGGGCCGGAACCCGCGACGACGGCGACCGACGCACCCGGGCGAAGAGCCGCGGCTGCCCGCGCGAGCGCGACGAGGTACCGGCTCGCGGGCGAGGGGACGGAGACGACGGCGGGAAGGCGCTGAACATCGTCGGCGGCGGCGCCGTGGTTCCAGATGGCGGCCCCCGCGCCCGCCCCGGCGACCGCGCGAGCGGAGTCGCTGCCGTACGGGCCGAGAATGAAGCGGCATCCCCGCACGACGAGCTCGGAGAAGAGACGGGCCGCGCGTTCCGGCCGGCTTCCGTCATCGAGGACGAGAAGTCGAGCACCCGCACGCTCCGCCCAGAGCTCGATCCCCAAGCGGACCTGCCGGCCCTGCACCGCATAGCGGCCGGTCAGAGGAACAACGGCGCCTACTACGGCGGAGCCCACGCGCGGAGCACCACCGGAGGCGCGAGCCTGGTTTGCAACGCGGAGGAGACGGACACCTCCGAGTGGACGCGGAGAAACCTGGGAGGAGAGGAATGGCAGAGCTGAGCGAACACGCGCAAGAGCTCCTTCGAAACCCGAACGTCGGCTTTCTCGCCACCGTCGACCCGAGCGGTTGGCCTCAGGTGACGCCCGTCTGGGTCGATGTTCAGGACGGCCGCATCCTCGTCAATACGGCGATCGGACGGATCAAGGATCGAAACGTGCGCGGCGACCCACGCGTCGCGATCTCCGTCGCCGCAAGCAACAACCCCTGGGACAAGATCGACGTGCGAGGAAGGATCGTCGACATCGTCGAGGGTGACGAGGCCGAGCGGCACATCGACAGGCTCGCGCAGAAGTACATCGGCCAGGACACGTATCCCTTCCGCGCACCGGGGGAGAGGCGCGTGAAGCTCGTGATCGAGCCCGAGCGCGTCCACGAGATGCCTCGCTGAGGCATCCCGCGCCCGCGCACGATCAGAAATTGGCATCCGCGCGGCGTGATCAGCGGGTGATCTAGCATCGCCCGCGTGTTCACGACGCGTCCCGAGCTGCGCGGCACGCTCGGGATGGTCGCGTCGACGCACTGGCTCGGCTCGGCAGCCGGGATGGCGATGTTGGAGCGCGGCGGCAACGCGTTCGACGCGGCCGTCGCGACCGGGCTCGTACTCCAGGTCGTCGAGCCCCACCTAAACGGCCCCGGCGGCGACCTGACCGCCGTCTTCTGGAGCGCGAAGCGGAGCGAGCCGCTCGTGCTCTGCGCGCAGGGCGTGTCGCCGGCGGCCGCGACGATCGAGCGCTTCCGCGAGCTCGGGCACGAGCTCGTGCCGGGAACCGGCCTGCTCGCGGCCTGCGTGCCAGGCGCCTTCGACGGCTGGATGCGGCTGCTGCGCGACTTCGGCACGATGCGCGTCGCCGAGGTGGCAGGACCCGCGGTGGCCTATGCCGAGCGCGGCTACCCCGTCACGCCCCGCATCAGCTCGACGATTCGGGCGACAGAGGAGCTTCTCCGCACGTGGCCCGGGTCGGCCGAGCTCTACCTGCCGGCGCCGAAGCCGCACACGCTCTTTCGCAATCGCCCGCTCGCGTCGACGTACGAACGGATCGTCCGCGAGGCCGAGGGCGGGTCGCGAGAGGACGAGATCGAACGCGCGCGCGCCGCCTTCTACCGCGGGTTCGTCGCCGGGGCGATCGACGGCTTCTGCGCCGCGAACGGCGGCCTCCTCACCGGTGACGACCTCGCCGCTTGGAAGGCGACGCTCGAGCTGCCCGTGACGTACGACTACGCCGGGCTGACGGTGTGCAAGACGGGGCCGTGGGGCCAGGGGCCGGTCATGCTCCAGCAGCTTGCGCTCCTCCAAGGGTTCGATCTGGACGCGATGGGCCTCGGCTCGGCCGAGTACATCCACACGGTCATCGAGTGCGCGAAGCTTGCCTTCGCCGACCGCGAGGCGTTCTACGGTGACGTCGAGGTGCCGATCGGGCACTTGCTGTCTCCGGGCTACTGCGAACGCCGTCGGCGGCTGGTAACGGAGTCGGCGTCTGCCGAGCTCCGGCCGGGCGGCGGTCGCCTGCCGTCGGCGATCCCGTCTGGCGTCGCGGGCGTCGGCGCGGGCGAGCCGACGAGCGCGGACACCGTTCACGTCGATGTTGCGGACCGCTTCGGCAACCTCGTCTCGGCGACGCCGAGCGGCGGGTGGCTCCAGAGCTCCCCGACGATCCCGGGGCTCGGCTTCGCCCTCGGCACGCGCGCACAGATGTTCTGGCTCGAACCCGGCCTTCCGAGCTCGTTGGCCCCGCGGCGCCGCCCACGGACGACCCTCTCTCCATCGCTTGCTCTCCGCAGCGGCGACGCGTACCTCGCCTGGGGCACGCCCGGAGGCGATCAGCAAGATCAGTGGTCGCTGCACGCATTCCTCGCGCACGTGCAGTTCGGCGCGGACCTTCAGGCTGCGATCGACGCGCCGGAGTTTCAGACGGGTCACTTCCCGAGCTCGTTCTACCCCCGCACGGCGCATCCGCGCTCGCTCGCGCTCGAGTCGCGGTTTCCGGATCACGTGATCGAGGCCCTACGCGAGCGCGGTCACGAGGTCGAGATCCTCGATGCGTGGTCGCTTGGCCGCGTGAGCGCCGCCGGTCGCGAGCGGGACGGGCAGCTCAAGGCTGCGGCCAACCCGCGCGGCATGCAGGGCTACGCCGTCGGTCGATAGCCCGGTCGCGGCGCGAGCGTGACGGTCACCGTCGCGGAGGCCTCGTTATTCGCCATATCCGGATCTGCGGTTGCGGACGACGCGCCAGCCCTGTTCGTGACCGTCCCTGTCGTCGTCACGAGAACGACGACGGTCACCGTCGCGCTGTCGCCGCGCGCGAGCGAGCCGAGGTCGCAGACGAGGCTTGTCGTCGCCGTGCAGCTTCCCCGTGCTGCGGCCACGGAGACCGCGCTCATTCCTGCCGGAAGCGCGTCGCGCACGGTGACCGACGCCGCGGACGCCGGGCCGCTGTTGCGAACCGTAAGCGTGTAGGTCAGCAGGGAGCCGACGCCGAGGCGCTCGGCGGAAGCGCTCTTCGCAACGGCAAGGTCGGCCGAGGGGACGATCACGACGACGACGGTCGTCACCCGGCTTCTGTTGCCGGCGGCATCGACGGCCTGCACGCGCAGAATGTGCCTTCCCGCGGCGAGCGGCTGGCTATGGCGAGGGCGGCACGGACGCAGGCGGGGACTATCGAAGGAGCAGCGGTAGCGCAGCTTGCTGCGCGGAGTGCGGCGATCCCTCGACGAGAACTGGAACGTGGGGTCGAGGTCGAACGTCTCACGTGGCCCCTTGACCCGCGGGCGCGCGGGAGGAGTCCGGTCCTCCGACCCGCCGCTGCGTGCGCCGCGGCCGCGCCTCGTTCGCGCGCCGGCAGGCACGAGCGCTCCGGCCTCGTACGTCCCGAACTCCTGCGCCCAGTAGCGGAGCCCGGTCGCGCCGACGGCGACGCCCACTCCGATGACCGTGTAGTCCGGATTCCGGATATTCGCCCGGTGGCCGGCGGAGCGCAGCCACGCCGCCATCACCGCCTCCGGGGTCGCGAAGCCATAGGCGATGTTCTCCCCGGCCGGGAACCGCCGCACCGGGTAGCCGCACGCCTCGAGGCGCTCGGCGACGGAGCGTTTCACCGGCGGCGCGGGATCGTCGTGGCGCATGTACCCGTACCGCGCCATATGACTCGCCTTCCACACGGCGGCGCGCGCAAGGGAAGGTGAGACCTTGAGCGGCGCTCGGTCGATCCGCTCCCGGTAGTCGTTCACGAGCGCCACAACCTGCTCTGCAAGCTCGCGGCGCGGCGCGGGCCAGTCCGCTCGTAGGCGGCAGTCGCCCTTCGCTTGCCCCATGCCTCCGTCGGCACCGACGGCGGCGAGGGCCAGGGCCAGGGCGGTGAAAAGGACGAGGATCCGCGTCACTGTCTCGAAGGCGGACGGCGGTGCGAACGGCCTTCGAAGCGCCGTCGCTCGCGGCGGCGAACTCTAGCGGCGCCCGGCGCGCGCCGGCCTCGCAGCGTTCCTCGCGCTCTTCGCTTCCGGCTAGCCGTACTCTGCTGGACTCGCCGCGGGCACGGGCTGGGCGGGAGCGCTCGCGCTTTCAGCCTGCGTCGTCAGGCGACACCGGCTGCGTACAGGTCGCCCGCCTCGACTTCGGCGAGGTACTCGATCGAAACGGAGGCCTCGTCGACGCCGGCCCGGCCCATCGCATCGCGCAGCTCTGCGCTCTCGGCGAACGCCCTGGCGGCTTGCTCGTCGTCGAACACGTGCGTCACGACCACGAGATTCGGGTTCTCTCGCGACCGGAGCACCTGATGGAAGCGTACGCCGCCGCGGCGCTGGTTTTCACGGAAGTCGTCGTAGACCCGCTTCCACGCGTCAAAGTCGGCAACACGGTGATGAACGAGCATGAGCGTCCTCATTGCGCCCTCCTCGATCGCCAGTTCGTCCAGTCGATCATCTCACAACGTGGACTGAGCCGCGCGCGGGGCCGCGTGATCAGGGGCGACGACATCGCCGCCGTCACCGGCGCCCCGACTCTCGCTTCCGCTCAATACGACGCCACGAGGACGCCCGAAGCCGCGGGTAGGGTGAGCGGATGCAACGAGCCGTCGTCGCGCTCGTCGTCGTCGCCTCGATCGGCGGAAGCGTCGCCGGATCGGCAGCGGCGTCCTGCGCGCCCGTGATGTCCGGCGCGCCGGTCCCGAGCACCGACCTGATCTTCGGCGGGATCGCTCGCCCTCGCCCGACCGGAACGAGAAGCGGGCGGTCTCGCATCCTGTGGTCGATGACGTGCCTCGCGTTTCGACCCGTTGCCCCCGCGGGTGCGCGCCGCTGGCGGCCGGCCCTCACGATTGCCGGCGGGTTCGGAATCGCCTTGCTCGTCGACGCTCGGCGGCCCACCGGTCGCGGTCCGCTACTCGCGGTGCGAAGCGGCGAGCGCCTCCGGTTCCGGTTCAACTTCGCACCCAGGCGCCTAGCACTTCGGTACGGGCGCTCGCGCCCGCAACGGCTGCGCGCGCGGCAGACGCTGAGGTGGCGCGTCCCGGCCCCCGGGACGTACCCCGTGCGCATCACGGCGACGGGGACGCGGCCGGACAGGTCGAAGGCGATTCGGTTCACGAGTCGCTTTGCCATCCGCCTGAAGGCGCGAAGCGCCAGTCACGCGCCACGACCCTGACTCCGCGAGGAACGCTCGGGGCAGGCGATCGCGAGGCCTTGCGCCGGAACTGCTATGACTTCGCTCCAGATGCCCTCCGCGTGGGAATCACGGGGTCGACGGGGTCGGATGCGCAACGCGGCGGTTGTCGCCGCGGCCTTGGCGGTCGTGCTCGCGACCGCGGCCGCGCTCACGGGAGCGCCCGAATCGAGCGCGCAGGGCTCCTCCGCCCTCCAGGGTCTGACGCCGAGGCAGCTCGCCGGGCAGCGCGTCATCTACAGCAACCACGGCCCCACGCCGCCCGAGGCACTGCTCGAGCAGATTCGCCGCGGCGAGGCGGGAGGCGTCATCTTCTTCGGCGAGAACATCGTCAGCCGTGACCAGATCCGCGACGTCGTCGGGCAGCTGCAGGCGGCGAACGAGCAGAGTCCGGTGAAGGCGCCCCTGCTGATGATGACCGACCAGGAGGGCGGAATCGTCCGGCGGCTTCCGGGGCAGCCGGTGCTCTCGGCGAAGCGGATCGGGGAGAGCGCCTATGCCGTGCCGCAAGCGTGGCTGGCCGGCTGGGGCGCGGGGCTGAACCTGAAGGGCGTCGGGATGAACGTCAACCTCGCGCCTGTCCTTGGGGTGTTTCGGCAGCCGGGCAACTTCCTGGACCGATTCCAGCGCTCGTTCGGGATGGATCCGGACAAGGTGGCGCTCCTCGGCCGGGAGTTCATCCGGGGGCATCAGTTCACGGGCGTAGCCGCGACCGCCAAGCACTTTCCCGGCCTCGGGGCGGCGACGGCGAGCCAGGACACGGATGCCGGTCCCGTGACGCTCGACCTCTCGCTCGAGACGATTCGGAGCGTCGACGAGCGTCCGTACGGGCCGGCGATCGCGGCGGGGGTCGAGCTCGTCATGCCGTCGTGGGCGGTGTATCCCGCGCTCGATCCCGACCGCCCGGCAGGTCTCTCGCCGAGGGTCGTTCAGGACGAGCTCCGTGGACGACTCGGCTTCCGCGGAGTCACGATCACCGACGCGCTCGAGGCCGGCGCGCTGCAGGCGTTCGGCCAGCCTCCCCAGCGGGCCGTGCTGGCGGCGCGGGCCGGGGCGGACCTCCTGATGTTCGCGGCGAGAGACGTGAGCTTGGGGACAGCCGGCGTCGGAGCCCTCGCCGACGCCTTGGCGAGCGGCCAGCTCGACCGCCCGACGTTCGAGCGAAGCGTCGAGCGAGTCCTCGACCTGCGCACGAGGCTCGGCAGGATGCCGCCGCTTCCGCTTCAGGGACCCAGGCTCTAGCCCGTCCCACCTCAACGCTCGCGGCTTCGCCGTAGGGTTCGCTCGGCGACCGATGCGACCGGCACGCAGACCCGCTCGCCTCGCCTGCCTGGCGCTGACGGCGGCGGCACTCTTCGCCGCTCCCGCCGTCGCCGCCGCCACGCCCGCCGAGCGGGAGCTCGCCGAGCGGTACGCGCCGGTGCTGATGCTGAAGGTGAACGACGATCCCCCGTGCTCGACGAGCGGCGAGCAGTACTTCCCGGCGAAGGTCGAGATCACGCTCGGGAATCCCGACGTGAAGCTCGTCCGCGGGTCGGCGGGCCATGAGAAGAGCGAGGTGCTGAAGCGGGCGCCGACGGCGCGCGACCTGGCTCGGCTCGGCTTCGACTACTACCTCGACCAGCCTGGGAATCCGCACCGGCCAGGCTGCACGTACGCGCGCGAATCGCGGGAGCTGACGCGGGGTCGTCCAGCCGTCACCTATGCCCACGTCGTCCGCGAGCCCGGCGTTCGCGGGGTCGCTCTCCAATACTGGTTCTACTACTGGTTCAACCACTTCAACGACCTCCACGAGAGCGACTGGGAGGGAATCCAGCTCGTCTTCGACGTGGCGACGGCGGAGGCGGCGCTTCGGCGGGCGCCCTCACAGATCGCGTACGCGCAGCACGGCGGAGGCGAGCGCGCGGACTGGGACGACCGGAAAGTGGAGAAGCAGGGCGTCCATCCTGTCGTCTACGTCTCGTCGGGTTCCCACGCGAGCCAGTTCGGCTCGGCCGTCTATCTGGGGAACGGCCGGCGCGGATCGGGGCTCGGATGCGACGACACGACGGGGCCGTCCCACGCCGTCCGCCCGCGGCCGATCCTCGTCGCGACGTTCCCTTCGGCCATGGCCGACGACGCGTGGCTCCAGTACCGCGGCCACTGGGGCGAGCAGGCGAAGGGGTTCTTCAACGGCGTCACCGGCCCAAATGCGAAGGAGCGGTGGCTCGAGCCGATCCGCTGGATGGGACGGCTGCGATCGTCGACCCCGGAGCTACCGGCCGCCGAGCCCCTCGGAGTGACGGTGACGGACTTCTTCTGCGGCGCCGTCAGCAGCGTGACCGACTTCCTCAACTTCATGGGGGGGACGCAGCAGGCACTGCTCCTGCTGCTGTTCGTGCTCGCGATCGCGGTTGCGGCGCCGGCCCGCCTCACGCGGTGGCGCCCCGTCGAGCCCTCGCCGCTTCGCCGCGAACGCGCCGTCGGCCAGCTCCTTCGGGCAGGAATCGCCCTCTACCGCCGATACGCGAGGACGGTGGTGCCCATCGGCCTCCTCGCTGTCGCCTTCGGCGTCGCGGCCGCGTGGGTCCAGACGTACATCTTCGACAAGACACGCCTCCGCTTCGTCGCCAACATCGCTACCGAGGACATCAACAGCCTGCTCGCCCTCGTCGTCGGCGTGCCCGCGTACCCGCTCGCGCTCGCCCTGGTGGGCGCACCCGTGGTCTCCGCGCTCCGCCTCGTCGACGGCGGTAAACCCGTCGGCGTCTGGCCGGCGATCCGCGCGGTCGCGCCGCGCCTGCCGCGAGTGCTCGCCGCTCAGTTCGCAGCAGCACTCGTCGTCCTGCTGCTCACGCTGACCGTGATCGGGATCCCGTTAGCCGTCAAGAAGGCGGTCGATTGGACGTTCGTCCCACAGGAGCTCATCTTCAAGGGGGGCTCCGTGAGGGCAGCCTTGCGAACGAGTACGCGACTCGCCGCCGGCCGCTGGTGGTCGATCGCGGCGGTCGACATCGGCCTGTTCCTGCTCGGCGCCGTGTTCGGCGCGCTGGCAGGGTCGCTGCTCCTCCTGCTCACGAACGCCTCGCTCTCGACGGTCAACATCTTCGGGCTCCTCGTCTTCGGGCTCGTTCTGCCCTACCTGGCGATCGTGTGGACGCTTCTGTACCTCGACCCGAGGGCACCTCGTGCCACCCCCGCCGGCGCTCGCGGACGGTTGCGACGGTTGTTCCGCGCTCGTCGCGAGATTCCGTCACACGAGCCCACGTAGAGGCAGGCCGAGCGCGTGTCCGTTACGCCCGGCCGGCCTCGGCGCCCGGCGCCTCGACCCTGAAGTCGAGAGCGCGAGCACTCTCCGCCATGCGGTGGTCGTAGGTGACGATTCCAGCCAGGTCCCCACCGATGCTGAGGGCCGCGGCAAGGTGGATCGCGTCGAGCGACCGAAGGAAGGGTGGGTCGAGGTCGGCGGCCCTCTCGTAGAGGTCGTCGTCGAGTCGAATCAGGGTCAGCGTGCCGATCACCCGGCGCGCGCGCGCGACCGCGGCCGGATCGGAGATGCGGACCGCCCGGACCGCCTCGACCTGCACGAGCTCGCATGTGGCGAGGTGATCCTTGTCCTGGAGCCAGGTCGCGAGCGCGCTCGATTCGGCTTCCTCGATGACCGTCTTGACAACGGCCGAGCTGTCGATGTACCAGGCCTCACCGCTCATCGGCCCGCAGTCGCTCGAGCACCTCGCTCGGGGGAGGAGCACCCGGCCGCGCGCCCCGCGGCGACCCGAGGTCGCTGAGCTTTCCCTTGCCACGCCTTGCCCGTCCCGCCGCGACGAGAGCGTCGATCCCCTCGCCGCGGGGAACCGGGACGAGGAGCGCGACCGGCCGCCCCCGGTCGGTCACCTCGAACGATTCGCCCGCCGCGACGCGGCGCAGCCAGTGGCTCGCGTGCTGGCGGAGCTCCCGTACCCCGATCCGGTCCATGTGCTACACAGTAGCTCTAAGCGTTCGCGAAGTGGTGGGGGAGCAGTGCGAGCCGTGATGATCCGGCCCTTCGAGCTGCCCGACGCCGAGCGGGTCGATCCTTTGCTGCACATTCTCACGCGAGCCTCCGTCCGGTCTCCCGCGTCGCTTCGGCACCGGGAGGTAAGCGAGCCGGAGCGCGCGCGGCGGCGGTCGTGGGTCGCCGTCGAGCGCGAAGACGTCGTCGGGTATGCGACGGCGTGGTTCCAGTGGTTCGGCGGCGAGGCCGGAAAGGGGCGGATCTGGGTCGGCGTGCGCGAAGACCGGCGGCGGCGTGGAATCGGAACCGAGCTGTGGGACCTCGCGAGCGCGCACCTGACCGGCGCGAAGAAGCTCACCGTCGAGGTCGACGACGATCCGGCCGCGCTGCGCTTCGTCGAGAAGCGGGGCTTCACGCAGTACGACGCCGAAGTGGTCTCCCGCCTCGATCCACGCGACTGCACTCTCGAGCCGAAGCCGCACGAGGGGTATCGGGTGCTCCGGCTGCGCGAGCTCCGCGACCGGGAGCGCGAGCTGTTCGACTTCTATGGGGCAGCGGGCGGGATTGCGCCCGGCGACCCGGAGAACCGAATCACGCTCGACGAATGGCGGTGCTTCATCCTCGGCAACCCGCTGCTCGACGACGAGGCGAGCGTCGGCGTAGTCGATACGGACGGGCGCGTCGTTTCGCTGTCGTGGCTGCTGGTCGATCGAGCGAGACGGCGAGCCGAGAACGAATGGACCGCGACCTTGCCGCACCTCCGCGGCCGCGGCCTTGCCCGGCTCGCGAAGCTCGCCTCGATTCGTTGGGCGGTTGAGAACGAGATGGACGAGATCGTGACCGGCAACGACCCGGACAACCTGCCAATGCGCGAGCTCAACCGGCGGCTCGGCTACCGGGAGCTCTTCATCCGCCGCGATCTCGAAAGGGCGGTCGAGCACGCCCGCGCCACGCGCGCGGCGGATCCGCCCCGACCGCTCTAAGTCGAGACCTGGACGCCGAGGCGTTCGTACCCCCTCGCTCCGAACTGCCGCCCGATCGGGGCGAGACGATTCGAGTCTTCGGTGACCCGCTTTAGCGCGGCTCGGTAGACGCGGTCCTTGGCGGCGTCAGCCGCAGCGACGGCATCGGCAACGTCCTGACGGACGCTGAAGAAAACGGCGAGCAGTCGCTGATGGAGGTCCTTGACGTCGGGCGGCGGCGTCATGCTC